>JAYPJO010000102.1:0-7109 GCA_038128465.1 Gammaproteobacteria bacterium | reverse complement strand
GTCGTAGGCGATGATGCCATTACCGTTAACAGCATTGATATTGCTGCAAACTGGCTTGATCTGGTTTCATTGGGACAATCTACTGACGGGGAAACCTGGCGTATGACAGTGGATCGCCTTGGTCTTTCAGAAGGTCTTTATTCAGAAACTATCAGTTTTAATACAAGTGCCAACATTCTGAATATTGAAGTCATCCTGCAGGTAAATCCCCCGGACCAACATTATGAAGTAGGTCCTTTACTGGTTAACCTGCGAAATGTTTCAACTCAGGAATCCAGGCGCCTGAATCTTAACCAGACCAACAATAGCTACATTTTTAATTTCAGTAACCTGGCATCAGGTCAATATCGCATTGAGGTGTTTACCGACTTGAATGGCAACGGGCTTGCCGATAGTGGTGAAGCCACTACGCAATCAGAGGACTTTACTATTAACGGCAACACCAACCTGCCCGCTATACAGTTGGACTGGGACAGCGTCCTAAGTATATGAGTACGACACTAATGCAGTTATTAAAGCAGTTATTGTGCCTGCGCTAAAATAACTCGTACCCGCATCTGGTTTGGGCTAGCAACAACGCCTTCAGGGAATCGCAATCCGGAATTTACATCAACAGCCTGATCCACAGCTAAATTCTGGATAGCTATGCGTCGTTCTGCCAGCTGCTCACCAATGACTGCGGTGAATTCCAGTTGAATATTCTGCAAGGGCAGCCCGGAACGGTTCAGTAATCGGGCCAGAATACGACCATTGTCATCAGCATAGACCTGGCTCTGAATATAATTACCGGGCGCATCTGCTATATCCAGTCGCGTGAATGCCAGAGTAGCTTCCCGAGCAAACTGCCCTCCGCCGCCTGCAGCAGCCTGGAAATATTGTTTGGCCTGTATACGATCATTATTGTTAAGCGATATTTTGCCGAGTTCATTCATGGCGACTGCAGTTGGCAACAGATCCACACTGCGTTCCAGATCACTCTGTGCCAGCGCCTCATTACCCATGCGTGCATAAGCCACTCCCCTGCCTAGATAATAATCAAAATAATTATCATCTTTTTCGATGGCTTCATTGTAGGTTGAAACAGCTTCCGGATATCGCTCCTGATATAACTGTATATCCGCCTTCAAACCCGAAAATCTGGCTTCATCTGGCACCATGGCAATGGCTTCATCAAGGTTCAACATGGCAATTTCAAGCTCATCATCAGCGATGGCTCGACCAGCTTCGTCGAATAGTTCATAGGCTTCCTGGTCGGCTTTGATGCCTGCAATTGCCTGCTGATAGCGGGCTTCTCCGGTTTCCAGATCACGCCCCTGCAAGGCTGGCATTAACTCATTCACCAGGGCCTGATTGTTGGCCACGCGCTCGGCCGAAGGCGGGTGACTAGCAAACAGGCCATCAATCCAGCCTGATTCACGTCCTTCAGAAAGACGTACAAAGGTTTGCTGTAAACTAACGGCAGCCTGAGGGTCATAGCCTGCTTCAACCATGTAACGAATGCCAAAGCTGTCTGAATCACGTTCTGCATCTCGCCCATAACGCTGACTGATTAACTGCGCCCCCAGTTGACCGGCGCCAACGATATAATCTGAATAGGCGCTATCCTGACTGGCAATGGCACCAACCGTCAGAACTCCTTGTAACAGACTACCTCTGGCCATAGCAGCAGCACCATGTCGGGCTGCAGCATGGACAACTTCATGTCCCAGTACCGCGGCCAGTTCAGCTTCACTGTTCAGCTCCAGAAGTAAGCCTCGGTTGATTGCAATTTTGCCACCTGGTAAGGCCCAGGCATTTGGTACAGAATTATTCAGTACCACAAACTCATAAGGCAGGTCGTAATCTCTTCGACCAATATCAGCCAGGCGTTGCCCGACACTGCTGACATAAGCATTCAACTGAGGATCAACCGTATACAGACCGCCCTGACTTTGCTGGGAAGGTCCATACTGTTCATTCCCTATGGCAATTTCATCTTGTCGAGACAACAGTGAAAATTCATTGACACCCGTCACCGGATTTACGGCACAGGAAACAAGACATAGATTGATGAGAAAGAAACTAAAGGAAAAAACAATTCGATTCATATATACAGCTCCAAGGAAAATATGCTGTTAGATGAAATACCTGATAATTAACCAGAAGCCTGCAATAGCAGTACAAACAAGGATAATACGGGTGAACCAGACTTGCGATACCCAATTCAAAAAATATCTTCCAACCAGTGCTCCGATATAGACCAGTGGTGCAGTTAATGCAATGGAAGGGAAATACGCTACCGTAAACAATTCCTGGTAATAAAAAATCGGAATTTTGGTCGTATTTACCGATAAAAAGAAAATGCTGCTGGTGCCAACGAAGGTTTTTTTATCAAGCTTCAACAGTAAAAAATATAAAGCTGTGATCGGACCTGCTGCATTGCCGATAGTGGTGGAAATACCGGCAAAAACACCCGATCCAGTTCTGATACTACGCGGATAATAAATGGCCAGTTCAGTGAGTTTGGGACGAAATGGCTCCAATGAAACTAAAAACACGACCATAACACCTATCACCAGGCCGAGATTATTATTATCCAGAAAACTCAGCATGAAACCGCCTGCAACAATGCCAGCCAGTACAGGAAATATCATTTTTTTCAGCTCACTAAAATGAGCCAGGCGCCAGTAAAAACTGACAGCTATCAAATCACCGACCAGAAGATAAATTAAACAGATCCCCAGCGCCTCACGAGGCGTAAAGGTGATTGCAACAACTGCAGAAATTAGGCCACCAAGGGCAGGTACGCCAGCTTTGACAAACCCAGTGAACAGCGCAACCGCTGCCAGCAAAAATAACAATTCAGGGGAGAGTAAATACAAAAAAATAGAGCCTTAAAAGTGATTACTTATAAGGCTCCATACTAACAAATTTTTATTGGCCAACACGACCATTCAAACAATCTGCTTAAGGCAACAGAATCATTAATCTGTAATCGCCAGCTTTCTAGTTTCTGACTGGCACCCTGACAACTATGTCATGCTCATTGGGAATACCTGCTTCCCGACCTCTCATCCCGGAAGTGGCATTTGCTCTTGAAGCTTCAACTTCTTCTTCCGCCTCTAGTCCACGACGTACCTGGAGGGTAATTTCGTAGTTGCTGCCGGCTGATACTTCAGCATCGACTGAAGCAAGGTGCATGTGGTAACCATCCGCCTGCATTTCCAGACGCTCTCGTGGCTGAATAACGATGGAATCAATTTCCTGATGACCGGGCCCATTCAAGACGGCATTTTCAAAAATTTCGGAACTGCCGTTTAACAGCACAATAGGCTCATTATGCAAGTTTGAAATGGTGAAATAGGCCAGGGTTGAATCTTCTCCGGCATCTGGTGCTTCCAGGTAGGAGTTTTCAACAGCCAGGAAGCCCGGGATCACAATTGACTGGGCAAACACAGATGTCTGGAATGTCAGCATTGCTGAAAAAACAACAAGCAGTTGAATAATTTTTGTCAAGATCAGTTTCACTGTTAATCCCTCTTTGTTTTTATATCAATGAAATTTAAATTGTTAGTTCATCACTGGCACGTTGACCACGTATTCCTTTTCATTCGGAATACCCGCTTCACGTAAACGCATCCCGGACATAACGCCAAAGTTTTCTTCAGAAGCCTCTACTTCTTCCTCTGCCTCCAGTCCTCGGCGTACCAACAAAGTGATTGGCTGCGTGTATTCCTCAGCTACAGCCGCATCAACGCCACTGAGGCGTACATGTATCCCATTAGCACCCATGATTAAACGATCACCTGGCTCGATCACGACCTGTTCGAGTTCTTGATTATCTGCCCCGATGAAACTGGCACTTTCAAACACGTCACCAGTGGTACTTAACAGCACAATAGGCTCCCTGTGCAAATTTGTTATGGTGAAATAGGCATTGGCTGTATCAGAGCCTGATGATGCATCCAGCGATGAGTTTTCTATCCCCATAAAACCAGGAATCATGATTGGTTGTGCAACAGCAGTCTGCAAACACAGGATTGCCATCGGAACAGCAATTAAGCGGGAAATTGTTTTTAAGGATAATTTCATTTTTCAAACCTCTGCTTTTTTAAGCTTTTTTCAACTTGTCCAATATCTGCCTCTCACGAATGTGGCAATAATATCATTAATTTAACGCCATCTTAATGCAAAAAATATGATTTTAATTGTGCCAGTGTAAATCATTAAATATGAACAATTTTTGGATTTTCCCCTGTTTTCGACATGAATGCGTATCTTTCATCTTTGAAATATCCTCTAGCAACCATATGATTTCCTTCACATTCTTTACTTAATCCCTAGCTACACTCTTCATCAATTTGCTCGGTGGCCTCGTCCTCGTATAATGCCGGTGCACCCGAGCTTTTAATATTAAAGGTAAACCATGTCCTTAGTCAGACAGACTTTAGCGAAAACCAGTGTGCTGTTGTTGGCCTTCAGCTTAACAGCCCCGGTTTATGCATGGGATTGGACAAATTTGTGGGCAAATACAAATCAACAGGGTGGTCGAGCGTTCAGGCAGGAAGATTTTAATACCGCCGTATTGCTGTTTGAGGATATATCATGGCGTGCAGCTGCAAACTATCGCCAGGGAAATTATGAAGCAGCTCTGAACGGTTTACGAGACCTCAATGACATCGATTCTCTCTATAATCGGGCTAATACACTGGCCAGGCTTTATCGTCTCAATGAAGCCATCGATATCTATCGCAGGGTATTGAACATTAATCCTGAACATGAATCCGCAGCGCATAATCTGGAGATTGTGGCAGCCCTGCAGGCCAGACTGGCAGATGATCCGGGAATTGATATTGATATAGACCGCGAAGAAGGCGAAGAATCCGATGCCCAGGATAAAGATGACAGCCAGGAAATAACTGGTTCAACCAACGGCCAGGAGAATGATCAGAACCAGAAAGACACTTCAGAAAGTATCAGCCAGCAGGACAGCCAGGATGCTGATGGCAACCAGGGCAACAGTCAGCTTGAGGACCCCGAATCTGCAGAAGAACAGGAATTTACCGCTGTTTCCGAACAGGAAATTTCACTACAACAATGGCTTGGCAGAATAAAAGATGATCCCGGCACCTTGTTAAGAAACAAGTTTGAGTTACAACGTAAAAGGGATCGGGAACTGGATTTTGACTTACTTGCTCTGAAAAGCAATCAGCAATCATGGTAAGACTGGCCCGTTTGCTTTGCAGATCAGCGCTGCTTTGTCTGGCATTCTTCTCTGGAGTTATGTGGGCGCAACCTGGTACTGACAATACTTCAGGCACCTTCACCGTCGCAACAGATGATAACGCTGTATTTCTTGAAACCTCTGTCAGTAAAAATACTGTTTATGTGCAGGAATCGCTGATATTCAGCATAAAACTTTATTACACCCTGGCGCTGGAAAGAGGCGCTGCTTTCTCACGACTGGAAATGAGTGATGCTGCCTATAACAAATTGGGTGATGACATAAACTACACTGAAACAGTCAATGGTATTGATTACAGTGTTAACGAAAGTCGATTTGTGATTTTTCCACAGGTCAGTGGTCAGTTCACCATTGACCCGATACGCTTTCGGGCCTATACCCAAACCAGGGCAACACGCAGAAATACAAATCTACAAACCACTGCACAACGTCAGCGAATCGAGTTAGTCAGCCCATCTCACCAGATTAGCGTATTACCGGTACCGAACTCTTTCCCGGGTCCAAACTGGTTACCCAGTTCTGCGATAGAACTTTCAGAAAACTGGACACCTTCTCTTGAAGATCTGAAGATAGGCGATTCAGTTGTTCGCACCGTAGCTTTAAGTGTTGAGGGTCTGTATGCCGCCATGCTGACCAACCTGAATTTTACGTTTGATTCATCAATGCGACATTATCCAGCTGAAGCGCAACAGGTCGATTTCACTGAACACAGCGGTGTGCGGTCTGAGCATACTCAGAATATCACGCTGGTTGCCACTGAAGCCGGAAAAATGACTTTACCTGAAGTTTCCATACCCTGGTGGAATACGCTGACTGACAGTCTTGAATATGCCACTCTTCCGGCACAGGAACTAGACATCCTTACTGTAGATGGCCGGCAAATACAAACTGATCCAGCAGGTCAGCAATCTGATGCTTCTGATGTCACTTTCATATCCGGATTTCTATCCGCTATCAATCTGAATTTGTTGCTGTTTGTGTCAGTTATATTCGTGGTTGCTGTTTTGTTTTTTGCACCAGCACTTTCAATTGTCGGGCACAAGCTTCTGAATGCAATTAGCATAGAGTTTAATCGTAAACCCACAAGAGCTCTGGCAAAGACAGCTGAAATTGATCTGTCTTATAACAAACTGAAACAAGCTTGTGCTCAGAAAAATATACAGACAGCTGCAGAATATTTCCTGAGCTGGGGACAAGCTTACTTTCAAGATTTGAGCCTATACAGCCTGAATAAACTTGCTCAAAGCTTTAAACATGATGCACTGTCAAATCAAATTAGAAATTTACAAAACTACCTTTATGCCGAAGGCCCTAAAGCAGATTTTGAATTTGATGTTTTTATTGAAATCGTGACGGTTTTACATCAAAACAGAAAAACCAGGCGAGTAAAAAAACTCCCCTATAATTTGCCACCTTTGTATAAAAATTAATGGCGATTAAACCTTGCCTGACCTGCAGTCAACGAGTTGATTTCCAGTTCTGTTAACAGGGCGCGTTGGTCTGACATGATCTGCCAATACTGATACTGGCCATCCCGGAAGATTATTTCGTTACAAAGCAACGCCCTGATCTGCCCTGGTACTAATCTGGCTACTTTGTGAGATTGCTTATTATTATTCTGAAAAATCTACTGGGTATGATACTGTTAGTTATGGGGGTATTTATGCTTGTGCTGCCAGGTCAGGGAATCCTTACCCTGATGGCGGGTATTGTGCTGCTGGATTTTCCTGGCAAGTTTCTATTGCTGCGCTGGCTTGCCCGTCAGGACAGAATCCATAAATCACTGAACTGGATTCGCCGCAAAGGCAATAAAAAACCATTTGCTTATTAAATAAAAACCGGCCTTGAATAAAAGCCGGTTTTCAGATGTGTATTCAGCTAAATC
>JAYPJO010000101.1:4161-7125 GCA_038128465.1 Gammaproteobacteria bacterium | reverse complement strand
CATCACCTCGGCGCCGACAGTAGTGTATGAAGTATTGACCAAGTCGGGTGAGGTGCTGAAAGTGGATAGTCCGTCACGGCTGCCGCCCATGGCCAATATTGAGGAAATGCGTGAACCTGTTGTTGAGGCAAATATTCTGGTGCCACAGGACTATGTCGGCAATGTCATTACCCTTTGTGTGGAGAAACGTGGGGTACAAAAAGATATGCAATTTGCCGGTAGTCAGGTTTCAATTCGCTATGAATTGCCGATGAATGAAGTAGTATTGGATTTTTTTGATCGTTTAAAATCAGTGAGCCGAGGTTATGCATCCCTGGATTATAGTTTTGTGCGTTTCCAGGCAGCTAAACTGGTAAGACTGGACGTATTGATTAATGGTGATATCGTAGATGCATTGGCGCTTATTGTGCACAGAGATCAGGCACAGGCAAAAGGCAGGGTATTGACTGATAAAATGAAAGAGTTAATTCCGCGTCAGCTTTATGATGTTGCGATTCAGGCGGCAATTGGGGGTCAGATTGTATCAAGAAGTACCGTAAAGGCCTTACGTAAAAATGTAACAGCAAAATGTTATGGTGGTGATATAACACGTAAGAAAAAATTACTGGAAAAACAAAAGGCCGGAAAAAAACGCATGAAAAAAGTGGGTAGTATTGAAGTCCCCCAGGAAGCTTTCCTGGCCGTACTCAAGGTAGACAGTTAATGAATATTGATTATTCTCTCGTACTTTTAATTCTTGTATTGATTAGTGGCGTAATCTGGTTAGTGGATGCGTTGTTTTTTGCCAAAACACGAGTGCAGAAATTTAAAACTTATCTTAAAGAAAACAAACTTAATGAAGATGATGTTTTAAAGTATCAGGATTCACTTGCTGATGATGGGAAAAACCCTGCTGCGCAAAAAGCAAAAAAACAGTTTGATGTAGCGCTTGCGCTCAACAAAGAGCCAGGCCTGGTTGAATACAGTAAATCATTTTTTCCTATCTTGTTTGCAGTGCTGGTTTTTCGCTCGTTTTTGTTTGAGCCTTTCCAGATACCAACTGGGTCCATGATTCCCAGTCTGAATGTAGGTGATTATATTGTGGTAAACAAATATGCTTATGGAATTCGTTTACCAGTGGTTGGTACCAAGGTGATCGACATGAATGAACCACAGCGTGGAGATGTAATGGTGTTCATCCCGCCGCATGACCCCGTATATTATGTTAAACGGGTTATTGGGTTACCCGGTGACCATGTGCGCTATGAAGGTAACAAACTATTTATTAACGGTATGGAACAATCCCAGGAGCTGATTGAACGAACCCGGGATGGTTTTCGATCTGTTAATCACTTCATAGAACAGTTAGGCGATATTGAGCATGATATATACCTGAATGCACCTCCGGGATACAGGTCTTATCAGTGGATGACTCCTGAAGGTAAAACTATCCCGGAAGGCTTTTATTTCATGATGGGAGATAATCGTGATAACAGCCTGGACGGACGCGATTGGGGGCTGGTGCCAGATGAAAATATTGTTGGTAAGGCTGTCGCCGTGTGGATGCACAAGGAGCCGGGCTTCAACTTGCCAACCTTTGGGCAAAACCGTTTGATTAATCCTTGAGATTATGAGGTGTTAAATGAAAGTAAACAGAAATTTTTATACTGCAAATAACATGAACAGACAAAAAGGTGCATCTTTTTTCACTATAGTTTTTTTATTAATCATTGTGGGTATGGTTTAATTGTCTGCATTAAAAGTTGCCCCTGCCTATATGGATAACAATGTTGTGACGAATGCAATGGAAGGCATTATCGCTAATAATGATTTTGAAACCATGAGCGTTCAGGATATCAAGTATGATTTACAGCGTTCATTAACTACCAACAGTATTCGTGATTTTGATATTAATAATGTTGTGCTGACCAGGGAAGGTGATGATAGTTTTATCGATATCAATTATGAAAGAAGAGAGCCCTTGTTTTATAACATCGAAATTGTTGTGGTTTTTAAAAACCGCTTTGATAAAAACTAGTGACGAGTTCTTCTGGAAAAATATCTCATATTTTTAACGACGAGGCTCTACTGAGATTAGCCTTAAGTCATCGCAGTATCGGTAAAACAAATAATGAGCGCCTTGAGCTTCTGGGTGATTCAATTCTGGGTTTCCTTATCGCTGATGTGTTGTATCAGCGCTTCCCACATGCCAGCGAAGGTGAATTGAGCAGATTAAGAGCAGAGCTTGTCAAAAAAGATACCCTTGCAAATATCGCACGTGAACTGTCACTGGGTGATCTGCTGATCCTGGGAACAGGTGAAGCAAAAAGTGGCGGTGCAGACAGAGACTCCATTCTTGCTGATGCCCTCGAGGCAATGGTCAGTGCCATTTATCTGGATGCCGGTATTGATGCTTGTCGAACTGAAGTTCTGGGCTGGTTTGCTAGACGTTTAAATCAGCTGCAATCTGATGAATCAATCCCGGACAAGGATGCTAAAACCCGGTTGCAGGAATATTTGCAGGCAAAACAACTGGCGTTACCAGTTTATGAAGTCTCAGAGCTGGAAGGAAAGGATCATGAACAACAGTTTACGGTTAGCTGCAAAGTTGCTTTGTTAGAACAGACGGTTCAGGGGCAGGGAAGTAGTCGACGGGAAGCAGAGCAACAGGCTGCAGGTTTGATTCTGGAAAAGCTTGATTTATGACCTAAATTTAAGAACGTGAGTCAACCTAGTAATGAAAACGTGAGCCAACCTAGTAATGAAATAGATAACCTGCATTGTGGCCTGGTCGCGATTGTTGGCATTCCCAATGTCGGCAAATCGACCCTGATAAATCATCTGCTGGGCCAGAAAATCAGTATTACCTCCCGTAAACCACAAACTACACGCCACCGTCTGTTGGGTATTAAAACTACAGACAATACTCAGATTATTTTCGTTGATACGCCGGGTTTACGTGACGCGCCAGTCGACGTTGATGCC
>JAYPJO010000101.1:984-4151 GCA_038128465.1 Gammaproteobacteria bacterium | reverse complement strand
GGTGTAGATAAGGCGATAAATCGTTTTATGAACAAGACAGTCAGTTCAGTCATACAGGATGTCGACCTGGTTTTATTCATGATCGATGCCGGCAAATGGACAGATGAAGATGAAAAAGTTCTGGAAAATATACGCAATAGCCAGGCACCGGTTTTTCTGTTGCTGAACAAAACAGACCGAATGGGTGACAAAGAGCAGTTATTACCATTAATGCAGAACCTGACGGCAAAGAATGACTTCAATGAAATTATCCCGATTTCAGCCCTGAAAAATGAAGGTCTCGAAAAGCTGGAAACACTTGTTACCCAGACTTTACCAGCAGGTTCCTTTTTGTACCCTGAGGATCAGTTAACTGATAAAAATGCCCGCTTTATGGCTGCAGAATTTGTACGGGAAAAAATTACCCGACAAATGGGTGATGAATTACCCTATGAAGTGAATGTTGAAGTTGAGGAGTTCAAGACGATTGACAATATTTTACATATCAGCGCCCTGATTCTGGTTGAGCGCAAGGGGCAGAAAAAAATTCTGATAGGTAAAAACGGCACCAGTCTGAAACTGATAGGGTCAGAAGCGCGCAAGGAACTCGAGTTATTATTTGATACCAAAGTTATGCTTAATTTATGGGTTAAAGTGAAAAGTGGCTGGTCAGATGACGAAAGGGCATTGCGAAGTCTGGGTTATATTGATCTGTAGAGTGAAGCCACATGTTACATCTTGTCCAGTCTCAGCCAGCCTTTTTGTTACATAGTCGCCCTTATCGTGATACGAGCCTGATTGTTGACTTCATTACACAAGATCATGGACGTATCAGTGCTGTAGCCAAAGGTGTTCGTAACGCTAAATCTAAAAACCGTGCTTTATTGCAGCCATTCGTGCCCTTGCTGGTTAATTTGTCTGGGAAAAGTGAATTAAAAACGCTGGGCAGAGTTGAACCACAGGCAAACCCATTCGTGCTGAAGCATAAGGCACTATTTTCAGCAATGTACATGAATGAGTTAATCATGCGGCTGATACACAAGCAGGAACCGGACCCGGACATTTTCGAGCTTTATGCAGACAGCCTCAAAATGCTTTCTGCCAGCACAGAACTTGAGCCGGTTTTACGTTGTTTTGAGCTGGATTTGCTGGAACAATTGGGATATGGCATAGACTTTAGTAATGTGAATAGTTTAGCTGTAGCTGATGCCGATGAGCGCTGGTATCACTATCATCAAGAAGCTGGCTTCGAACAGGTTCCGCATGCAGAGGGGCAGCGGGAAAAATATTATTCAGAATCTGAATTGATCCTGATATCAAGCCGGGATTTTTCTGCACCTCTGACCCAAAAAACAGCCAAGCGTTTGTTGCGTACTGCGTTGGCCTCACATCTGGGCGAGAAACCACTGGCTAGCAGAAGTCTGTTTCGAAAAAAAACGGGATAGTCTTTTTCTTGATGCGTGCAACAAGGTAGAATCTGCCACTTCAATTTGTCGTTACAGCTATTAAAAACCATGTCAATCCCAACTGTAGAAAGCACTATAGGGAACACACCACTGGTGCGCTTGCAGAGGCTGCCCGGAGCTACAAGTAATACGGTTCTGGTAAAGCTGGAAGGCAATAATCCTGCTGGTTCAGTGAAGGACAGACCGGCCTTAAGTATGATTCTGAAAGCCGAAGCCAGGGGTGATATCAGCCCGGGCGATACTCTGGTGGAAGCTACTAGTGGCAATACCGGTATTGCTTTAGCCATGGTGGCAGCGATCAGGGGCTACAAGCTGATATTGATTATGCCGGCAAATTCAACTCAGGAAAGAAAAGACTCGATGACTGCGTATGGCGCTACATTGATTGAGGTTAGCGAAGAGGCAGGTATGGAAGGTGCACGCGACCTGGCTCTTAAAATGCAGGAGGAAGGAAAAGGAGTAGTACTGGACCAGTTTGGCAATCCGGATAATTATGCTGCACATTATGAAGGAACCGGTCCTGAAATCTGGCGAGATACCAATGGTACGATAACTCATTTTGTCAGCTCCATGGGCACCACCGGTACTATCATGGGGGTATCAAGATATCTCAAGGAAAAAAATACAGATATACAGATTGTTGGGCTGCAGCCGGAGGAAGATTCTCGTATTCCTGGCATAAGACGCTGGCCGCAAGCCTACCTGCCTAAAATTTTCGAGCGCGAGCGTGTTGACCGGATTATCGATATTGACCAGCATGATGCTGAAGAGACCATGCGTGCTCTGGCTCGCGTTGAAGGTATTCATTGTGGTGTATCTTCAGGTGGCGCAGTCTATGCTGCATTACAATTATCAAAAACCCTGGAAAACGCAGTAATTGTCGCCATCATTTGTGACAGAGGTGACCGCTACCTTTCCAGCGGAGTATTTACCCCATAAGGAAATCGCTTTAATTCATGCGTCGACGCAGACGACAAAAGCTACCCACTGAACCCATAGAGTTAATGATTGAAAATCTTAGCCATGAAGGGCGAGGGATAGCTCATCTTGATGGCAAGGTTATTTTTGTTGAAGATGCCCTGCCAGGTGAAAAGGTAAGTGCACTATACACACAACGACGTGAGGCTTTTGATCAGGCAAAAACCAGGGAGGTCATTGCAGCCTCGGCAGACAGGGTCGATCCGGCTTGTCAGTACGCTACTGTTTGTGGTGGCTGCAGCCTGCAGCACTTTAATGCAAAAGCACAATTAAACTTTAAGGCAGGCGTGCTTGATGAATTGCTCGGGCACAGTCTCTCAGATTGCTCCTATAGCAAGCTGGAACCAATGACAGGTCCGCAACTGAGATATCGCCGTAAGGCTAGGCTGGCAGTACGCTATGTACACAAAAAAGAAAAGGTGCTGGTAGGTTTTCGGGAAAAAAGCAGCAGCTTCATTACCCATATGGATAGCTGCGAAATTCTGGATATGCAGGTTAGCCGTCTGCTACCTGAATTGTCAGAGCTGATAGCTTCATTAACTTTGTTCAAACAGATTCCGCAAATAGAAGTTGCTGTTGGTGATGCTTTACCGGGTGTTAATTCTCTGGCGCTGGTATTTAGACATTTACTGCCATTGCCTGAGGAAGACCTGGAGCAATTGGCACTGTTTGCCAAAAAACATGAACTTGATTGTTACCTGCAAAGTGGTGGTCCAGATACTGTGATCAAACATTATCCTGCAA
>JAYPJO010000101.1:0-974 GCA_038128465.1 Gammaproteobacteria bacterium | reverse complement strand
ATCCTGCAACAGGTGAAGACAGGCTTTACTACCAGATACCTGATTTTGAGTTGAGCGTGGCATTTCATCCCATGGATTTTATCCAGGTAAATGCCCAGATCAATCGCCAGATGATAAGCAGGGCTGTCGAATTACTGGACCTGAATCCCAGCGATAATGTACTTGATCTGTTCTGCGGATTAGGCAATTTTTCCCTGCCCATGGCAACCAGAGCGCAATTTGTACTCGGTGTTGAGGGCAGTGACGCAATGGTAGACAGGGGCAAAGAAAATGCGCGTCGCATGGGATTGCAGAACCTGGATTTTCAAAGTGCTGACCTGGCCGCTCAACTGGATACTACTCACTGGCTTAAATACAACATCAACAAGGTGCTGATAGATCCTCCCAGGTCGGGAGCAATTGAAATTTTACCTGCAGTGACCAGGCTGGGGCCTGAAAAAATTGTTTATGTTTCCTGTAATCCGGTCACTTTAGCCAGGGATGCAGCCAGCCTGCAGGAAGCAGGCTATACCCTGGATGTTGTAGGCGTGATGGATATGTTTCCACAGACTGCACATGTTGAATCCATCGCATTATTTACTAAAAACTGACATACAACATCACACAGGTATAAGCATGAACCAAGAGAGTTCTAAAATCGCAGATTTATTACAGGTGATGGCCTTATTAAGGGACAAAGAACATGGCTGCGCCTGGGATCTGAAACAGACTTTCAAGACTATCGCACCACATACCCTGGAAGAATGCTATGAAGTCATTGACTGTATCGAACAGAATGACCTTCAGCATTTACCTGAAGAGCTGGGTGATTTGCTGTTTCAGGTTGTGTTCTATGCGCAAATGGCTCAAGAAGAAGGCTTGTTTGACTTTGATGATATATGCGATGCCATAACCACCAAATTACTGAGCAGGCATCCCCATGTTTTTCCTGATGGCACAATTGAAAGTTTTGGTAAGCCCAATCAGTTATCTCC
>JAYPJO010000100.1:2094-7170 GCA_038128465.1 Gammaproteobacteria bacterium | reverse complement strand
ATTCGCACTTACTCTAGGCGTGGAAAAAGACTTACAGCTCACCAGTAGCAACGTTAACTGGTATACAGACAGACGGTTTTAATACAGAAGCCTGCAATGGAACTTAAAGATTTACTTAAAGTGATGGTAGATAAAGAAGGATCAGACCTCTTCCTGGCCACTGGTGCACCGCCCAGTATGAAAGCGCATGGCAAACTGGTCCCCATGACAGAAAAGGCGCTCCCGGATGGCTATACCAGGAAAATTGCCAATTAGGTGATGAATGAAGACCAGCGTAAGGAATTTGAAGAAAAACTAGAAATGAATCTTGCCCTGATGGAAGAAGGTGTTGGTCGGTTCCGTGTCAATATATTTATACAACGTAATGAAGTCAGCATGGTTTGCAGGCATATCGTGACTGAACTTCTGGATTACAGGAAACTGGGCTTGCCTGATATCCTGCCCGAGCTGATGATGAACAAAAATGGCATCATTCTTTTTGTCGGTGGCACTGGTTCCGGTAAATCAACCTCGCTTCACTTATTGATTATCGCAATATGAATTCAGATGGCCATATCATTACCATCGAAGACCCGGTAGAGTTTATCTACCCACATAAGAAATCTATTGTGAACCAGCGTGAAGTGGGCGTGGATACATTGTCGTACGAGGAAGCCCTGAAAAATACCTTGCGTCAGGCACCAGATGTAATTCTTATCGGTGAGATTCGTACCCAGGAAACTATGGAGCATGCTCTGGCATTCGCTGAAACAGGCCATCTGTGTATATCAACGCTACACGCCAATAACGCCAACCAGGCCCTGGACAGGATCATCAACTCCTTCCCTGAAGAGCGTCACAAACAGTTATACCTGGATCTTTCTCTCAATTTAAGAGGCTTTGTCTCCCAGCGTCTAGGCAAAACCAAGGATGGCAAACGTGCTGCAGCTATTGAAATTCTGCTTGGCACACCCCGTGTAGCCGATCTGATTAAAAACGGCAAAGTAGAGGAAATTAAGGAAGTTATGGAGAAATCCGAAGGCGTTGGCATGCGTACTTTCACTCAGCTTTGTTCCAGTTATACCGTGAAAGTAAAATCACACTGGAAGAAGCCTTGAAAAATGCAGATTCGGAAAACAACCTGCGCCTGAAAATCTCTCTGGCTGAAAGTGAACATGGCGAGGATGTCAGCGATGAAGAAGCCTCTGGTGGCCTGTCATTAACTCCCAAACTGGATGAAGACTAGACTATCTGTTGGCGTGAGTCCCCATACAATCGAATGTGTTACTGAACACTGACCTGTTGCTTTTAACCCAGCATCACAAAACGCAGTAGTTCTTTAACTTAATAGCGTTATGAATGCAGCTCAGACGAGGCAAAAACGATTTCACATTCAGGAGCTTACAAAACAGTAAGTGACTGAGTGATACTTTGCTTTTAACCCAGCATCACAAAACGCAATAGCTTTATAATTAAAAGCGTTATGAGCGAAGGTAAGATAAGGCAAAAAGGCTTTTTCATGAAGGAGCTTACAGAACAGTAAGTGACTGAATGGAAAAGCCTTTTTAACGCAGTATTACCGAGTGCAATAGCTTTAGTGCTCTCTGGTAGAATTAAAAGCAATTTCAGGCCAGCGCTCTTCCATTAAGTTTAGATTTACCCTGGTGGGAGCCAGATACGTTAAATACCCGCCCCCATCCAGCGCAATATTCTCTGATGCTTTGCGCTTGAACTCCTCAAGTTTGGCACTGTCGTCTGCATTTAGCCAGCGCGCCGTGAATATATTAATGGGCTCGTAGATGCAATCCACTTTATATTCATCCTGGAGACGATAGGCCACGACATCAAATTGCAGTACGCCAACTGCACCGACGATAAGGTCGTTATTATTCAAAGGCATAAAAACCTGGGTAGAACCTTCTTCGGACAACTGAGTCAGTCCTTTTTGCAATTGTTTGAGTTTAAGGGGGTCTTTCAGGCGAATACGTTTATATAACTCGGGTGCAAAATGCGGAATCCCGGTAAATTGCAGATCATCATCTGTGGTGAAAGTATCACCTATCTGGATAGTGCCATGATTATGCAATCCCAGAATATCTCCCGATACTGCACGTTCAGCCTGCTCCCGTTCGCCAGCAATAAAAGTCACGGCATCACTGACCCGGATCTCCTTACCAAGCCGTACATGTTTCATTTTCATGCCTTTGCTGTACTCACCTGAACAAACCCGTAAAAAGGCAATGCGATCCCTGTGTTTGGGATCCATATTGGCCTGAATTTTAAACACAAAGCCAGTGAATTCCGTTTCAGTTGACCTGACTTTACGTGTTTGCGTTTCCCTGTCCTGTGGTGCTGGCGCCCAGTTAACAAATTCATTCAGCATCTCTTCAACACCAAAATTTGCCAGCGCTGAGCCAAAAAATACCGGGGTCTGCCTGCCAGCCAGACAGGCTTCAAGGTTAAACTCATGGCTTGCTCCACGCACCAGTTCTATTTCTGCCTTGAAGTCTTCTGCATAAACTCCCAGATACTCGGTGGCTGCATCACTATCGAGGCCATGAATCAGCTCCATCTGCCTGATTTCATTATCCTGGCCATGTTCATAAACATGAATGGTATCGCTATACAGGTTATAAATTCCCTTGAACTCTTTGCCCATGCCCAGAGGCCAATATATGGGTGCACATTCAATGTTAAGTATATTTTCAACTTCATCCAGCAGTTCAATCGGATCCTTGATATCGCGGTCAAGTTTGTTGATAAATGTAAAAATGGGTGTATCACGCAAACGACAGACTTCCATCAGTTTAATGGTTCTGTCTTCTACCCCTTTGGCCCCATCGATTACCATCAGTACTGAATCAACTGCCGTCAGTGTGCGATAGGTGTCCTCGGAAAAGTCCTCATGGCCAGGGGTGTCCAGCAAATTGACCACCCTGTCCTGATAGGGGAACTGCATCACCGAAGAAGTTACCGATATACCCCTCTCCTTTTCCATGCCCATCCAGTCGGATGTTGCATGACGATCTGATTTCTTGCCTTTTACAGTTCCCGCTTTCTGAATGATTCTGCCATAGAGCAATAATTTTTCAGTAATAGTGGTTTTTCCGGCATCGGGGTGGGAAATAATGGCGAATGTGCGCCGCTTGGCTACAGCGGCTTGATAATCAGTCATAACGTTTCTTACTTATTAGATATCTGGATATGGGAAATACAGCGAATTCAGGTAAAAAATTGAAGAGCTTGAAGCCCTGAATTAAAAGATGAAAATGCAGCTAATGCAGCACATCCTGCCCGCTAGGGGATTCACTTGAATACATGGGATGTAGTACCTGATGCCGCTTGACCATGATCAGATCATGCGGACAGATTTCAATAAATTCTCCATTAACCCTGATGGCCACTTCATCAAGCATGACACAAACCACATCATCATCTTCTGTATCTGCAATGATACCGCGTTTATAGCCTTCCAGGGTTTTGAGACTGACCTCGGTGCCTGGTTCCAGATTGGCAAAAACCTGTTCAGTGCCGCTGGTCTGCGCCAATATATCCTCACATGGCTGAACCACACCAAAACCGGCTGCAGCTACAATCTGGACAATTTCAATGGTTACCGGGTCATTCAGGTCAACTCTGACCGTTTCTCCGGGAGGCAGCTGCCCTTCGCTTTGATGGTTACTGATCAACTTCAAAAAAAGGCTGATATCCTCTTCATTCCATTCCAGGATTTCTTCTTGCTGAGCACTCTCCAGGTCACTGGCAAAACTGAATATGTCAGTCTCTATTATGTGTTCAAGGCGCTCCTCACCCTGATTGAAGGGGACTACCATGGTGACCATGCAAAACCCGTCTCCATTGTCAGAACTCAGGCGCCAGAGAAAGGGGATATTTTGATTTATATCGATCATTTATATGTTTTCGATTTTCAATCTTTAAAATAATTACGTCAGATTTATAACTGAGTTAAGTATAGCACTGTGAATTCAGCAAGCTCTACGCTTTCTATACTTGATCTACAAATTCGGCAGGACAATTCAGTTTACATTAACGAAACACAGACTATTTCTTTATCAAATCTTTTTCTCCACAGCTTTTGTGGATAACTTTGTGAATAAGATAACTAAAAACAGTAAAAGCTAGGTTAATTCCGTAGCTAGAGACAAATTGATTAAATTTTAACCAATAAAATAGCATTAATTTTCAATGAGTTACGTTTTGCGATTACGCAAATTGAATTTTACCCTGTTTTTACAGGTTTTTTTAAGGGGAGCTGGTTTTGTGCATAAAAAACAGTGGTTAAACGCTCTGAAATTTTTATGAAATTTTTTATGCTGTAAATAAAGGGGTATTTCTAGGCGTTTCAGATTTATTATTCTGCAATAATTCTTAATAACTGTTCATAATCAGTCAGGCCATTAAAAATCTTCTCAATACCATCCTGCTTAAATGTCCGCATACCATCTCGAATAGCCTGATCACGCAGGTCTTCCAGACTGGCTTTTTTATAAATCATGCTTTGCAGCTCATGTGTGCCCAATAAAAGCTCATGTACACCAGTTCGGCCACGGTAGCCTGAGTCACCACACTTTTCACAGCCAACCGCCTTCATGAGTTCAATCTCATCCGGGTTCAGCCCCAGTTCCTTGAAATGCTCTTCACCATATTGCTGAATAAGATGATTTAGTTCCTTTTCTTCCGGCTTATATGAATAGTGGCCAGACTTCTGACAAAGTCATCTTCAGTCGGAGAAGGTGATGCTTTGGCGGAATTAGCTTCTGTCTCTTGATCGGCTGCATTTGATTCCATAAGAATTCGCTTTTAGATTTTATAATTTATAACAGCAACATAAGGCTGAATATACATGCTTTATGATAGAATTCAGACTCTATTGTAAGCATAAGTTACGCGCTTCGCCATGCCTTTCATAAAAACTGCTAAAGCATTGCCTTCATCTATCCCCTTAATTTTTATCATATTTATGATTTATGCTATGTACGGTTCAATAGCAAGGGCACAAGATTATCCCATTTTAAGCGTTGAGCAAAAAGAATGGCTGGGGCAGCAGATTTTCAATAATGAATGTGCCCGTCAGAT
>JAYPJO010000100.1:0-2084 GCA_038128465.1 Gammaproteobacteria bacterium | reverse complement strand
TGTCTGACCTCCTGGAATTCAGGTGAAAATTTTCCATCTTTGGGAATCGGTCACTTTATCTGGTATCAGAAGGACCAGCATGAAATTTTTAAAGAAAGTTTTCCTGAATTAGTACAATTTCTCCAACAAAACAACATAGCTATTCCAGACTGGATAATTGATAACAAACTAGATTCACCCTGGCCTGACCGGGAAAGTTTTCTGGCTGATATTAACAATGAGGAATTATCCGGATTGAGATCCCTACTTGTTACTACAATTCCCTTGCAAACTGAGTTTATTATTCAGCGATTCGAAACATCCCTGGAAAGGATACTTGCGACTTTACCAGAAGACAAAATCCGGTCAATTGAGGAAAAATTTTATTTGCTTGCAAATACTGCCGCCCCCTATGGCCTTTACGCCTTGATGGATTATGTCAATTTCAAAGGTGAGGGGATCGCTGAAAGTGAACAATATGCCGGTCAGGGCTGGGGCCTGTTACAGGTCTTACAATCCATGCCTGACAACAATGATGACATTCTGGAGAGTTTTGTACTTGCTGCTAAAACTGTACTAGAAAATCGTGTAGCAAATTCACCTGTCCAGAGAAATGAAACTCAATGGCTACAGGGCTGGTTCAGCAGGCTTGACACATATTTGCCGAATATGACGATTACTCCTTCAAATGAAAGGAACCAAAATGACTTTTGAGCGAAAAAACATTCAGGACATGGTGGGCTATATTCCCGGTGAGCAGCCAGGATCTCAGGAAGTCATCAAATTGAATACCAATGAAAACCCTTTCCCACCCGGGCCTGCTGTTGCCAGAGCATTATCAGCCATAAATACAGATAAGCTGAGATGCTACCCGCAGCCAACGGCAAAAGATTTACGTGCTAGCATTGCCAGCCACCACGCTGTTGATAATGAAAATATAATAATAACCAATGGTGGCGATGAACTTCTGAGACTCGCTATTACAACTTTTGTGGAGACAGATGAAGCCGTAGCAGTCGCTGAACCTACCTACACCTTATATGAAGTTCTGGCTCAGGCTCACGGTTGTAAATTCGCGCGCTTCCACTTAAATGCAGACTGGAGTCTGCCGGACAATTTTGCACAGTCACTCAACAAGGCTGCTATAAAATTATGTCTGTTGCCAAACCCCAATGCCCCTTCCGGCACTTTGCTAAGCACTCATGAACTGTCCGAAATTGCCAGCGAATTTAATGGCCTGTTATTGATAGATGAAGCTTATGTGGATTTTATTGACCCTGAACTTGATCATGACTGCGTTAAACTACTGGAAAAATTCGATAATATTTTACTGTTGAGAACCTTTAGCAAAGGCTATTCACTGGCGGGATTACGTATTGCCTATGGCCTTGGTAGTAATGCAGTGATCAGCCCCATGCAGTCTAAAACCAAGGATAGCTACAATACCGACTATATTGCGCAAAAACTTGCCCAGGCAGCAATAGAAGACCAGGCCTATGCAAATAAATCCTGGACCTTTGTGAGGGCCCAGCGAGACCTGTTGAAAGATGAATTGGCCAGCCTCGGATTAAAAAGCGTGCCGAGTCAAAGTAATTTTTTACTGGTCGATATCCCTGAGCAGCTAAATGCCGAAAAACTTTATCAGACACTCAAACAGAAAAACATACTGGTTAGACACTTTAAACACCCCGGTCAGGAAAATTTTTTAAGAATTTCAATCGGCACAGCAGATGAAAACCGCGAATTAATCAACGCATTAACCACAATTATTGCTGATGATTGATCAGTAGCTATGTTCAGAAATAAAAGTAAATCGAGACTTAGCAAAAAGACCCGTAACACAATTTCCGGCTTGTTTGTCGGGGCAGCCTCAATATTTGCAGTGAGTGCCTACATGGATGTTCCACTGGATGAATTACGCGGTATTTTTGGCGCTACCCTGTTGTTTTTCGGCATCATTATTCTGTTGGCAGTTCTTTGTATATCCATCATCATTCTGATAAGAAAATTAAAACGACAGATAAAGACCGATAAGCAAAATGAGTAGCCAGGGAAGCTCTGCTTAATTCAATACCAGTGAATACAGGCAGGCATCTTCCCTGCCC
>JAYPJO010000099.1:858-7266 GCA_038128465.1 Gammaproteobacteria bacterium | reverse complement strand
CAACCGAAGTGCCCATTGCATTGGCCACATCATTGGCACCGATGCCCCAGGCCATGAACAGGCCAAATAAGATGGCGAGAATGAGCAAAACAGTGCCATATTCACTCAGAATGTCCATCAATTACCTCTTAGTAATAATGGGCAAAAAAACAGGTGGGAATGTGACGCTAACATACATAAACTGCTTGTCGAGTTTTGTGTTGAGGTCAGTCATTATACATTTCGCTTATCAGGAATCTATATCAGCCATGAAGATAGAAGTGAAAAATTGACTATAGTATTTCGAACAGAATATTAATGTAGTTGATAGTGATATACAGACGCTATAATTGATACATGCTGCCGATGTTGAGTAGCTGTTCAGATCTGATTTGCAACTGTAATTTAAATTCCAATACAAGGCAGCAGAAACTGTTGAATACAAAAAAAGTTATCAGTTTTTCCGATTTGGATGTAAATGAAGGTTTGCTCAAAGCGTTGGTCAAACTTGAATTGACCATTCCAACAGAGATTCAATCTGAAATATTCAGGGCTGCAACCAAAGATAAAGATATTGTTGCTTGTGCTGAAACCGGCAGTGGAAAAACGATTGCTTATTTACTTGTCATTCTGCAAAAAATCATAGAGCAGGCTGCACCGAATACTGCGACACGATGTCTGATCCTCGTACCAACCAGAGAACTAGCCAAGCAGATTGAGTCTGTTTGCCAGAGTCTTTGCCAGTTTACCCAAATAACATGTCTGAGTCTGATTGGTGGGCTGTCATTTAAAGAGCAAAAGGCAAAGATCAGAAAAAACCCTGAAATGATAATCGCAACCCCAGGCAGGATTCTTGAGCATTTAAACAATCGGTCCGTGGATTTAAGTGATCTGGAGTTTCTAGTGCTTGATGAAGCAGACCGAATGCTGGATATGGGGCTTAGAGAAGATGTACTGCAGATCAACACGCATACTGCAGCCAACAAACAATCAATTCTGCTTTCAGCGACACTCAAGCATAAAGGCATCGGGGCCATTGCAGAATCTGTTTTAAATGAAGCCCTCTATATAGAGGATGGAAAATACAGACAGGGTCACAATTCTATAAAACACCAGATTATTCTGGCAGACAGCTATGAACATAAACAACAGCTTTTAGTGCAGTTGCTTAAGTCAGAGCAATATCAAAAGGTATTACTTTTCACTCATACGCGTAAACTGGCGGAACAATTATGCAGTTACCTGCAGTACAAGAAGTTACCTGCATCTTTTTTACATGGTGAGTTGATGCAGGCTGACAGACAAAAGATCACCAGACAGTTCAGGCAAGCAAAAAAGGCTATTCTGGTGGCGACTGATCTGGCTGCTAGAGGTCTGGATATTGCAGGCTTGGATCTGGTGATAAACCTTGAAATGGCCCGTTCCGGTGATGATTATTTACACAGAGTGGGAAGAACTGGCCGGGCCGGAAGTTCAGGCACTGCTATCACGCTTGTTGCAGCCAATGACTGGAACTTATGCCAGAGCGTTGCTAGATATTTGAATATTGGATTTGAAACCGTTGTACTGAAAGGACTGGCTGCCCGATTTAATGGAAAAGTTAGCAGGAAAAGCAAGACTAAACCCGAGTCGAATAAGCCTAAGAGTAAGGCGAAACCAGCAACCAGGGCAAAGCAGAGGCTGCGTAACAAAAAAAACAAGGGTAAACGTCGTGTACCAGGTAGGAAGTCTGCAGTTAGTTCCGGTGATGATGGGCAAGGACCACTAAAAAGAAAATAACAGTGTTTTTCATGATATCATCCTGCAATGCGTTTTATTTATTATAACAAGCTAATTTATAAGGAAATTTAGAAGAAGTAATGGAATTAAAACTGGTTAAACCTGCTGATGGCAGTAGAGCAGTCCTGGGGGAAAAGGAAGCAATACTGATTGGTCAGCCACCTTTGATTTTAGCATAAATTTAAATTTTTCTGAAAATTATATAATAAAGTCGTATTTTGATATTTGGCTGTATTTTTAAATCATGACATTTAAATTTTTTCCTCTTTTCGCATTGTCATTACTGGTGCTCGGCGCCTGTTCAGAGAATACATCTGACTCTGGCTCACTAGCAGATCAACGACTCAGGGGAATGGTAAGCCTGGACGGTTCCAGCACCGTGTTCCCGATCAGTGAGGCTGTCGCAGAAGAGTTTTTAAAGGTAGAGCCGTCTATCAGGGTGACTGTGGGTGTCTCGGGAACCGGTGGTGGCTTTGAAAAATTCCTGGCTGATGAAATAGATATCATCAATGCATCGAGGCCCATTTGGCAAAGTGAGCAGGAAATGGCTATCCAAAACCAGCTAAATTACCTGGAAATTCCGATTGCGTATGATGGTTTGTCAGTTGTCGTTAATGTGCAAAACGACTGGGTTGATTACCTAACACTGGAAGAATTAAATCAGATCTGGAAGCCCGATAGCCAGGTCAGGATGTGGAGTGATATCAGACCAGAATGGCCTGATTCGGAGATAAAGCTTTATGCTCCGGGTGCTGACTCCGGCACTTTTGAGTATTTTACTGATGCGGTAAATGGTGCACCCAGTTTATCCCGTGCAGATTTTACTGCCAGTGAAGATGATAACATTCTGGTTCAGGGTATCATTGGTGATCCTGATGCGCTTGGTTTTTTTGGATTTGCCTACTACACGGCAAACAGTGATCGGTTAAAAATAATTCCAATTGACTCGGGTTCTGGTCCGATTGCTCCCAGTCAAAAAACCATTGAGGATGGATCGTATACACCTTTAACCAGGTTAATGTATATATACCTGAAAACTGCACGAGCTGCCGACCCGGCAGTCAGGTCTTTTGTTAATTTCTATATAGATTATGCTGCGAGTTTATCGCAGGAAGTCGGTTATATTCCCTTACCTGAGAGCTATTATGCTGCTGCCAGGGCAGCACTTTCTGAAATTTAAACTTCGATTTAATTCCAGACTTCATTAATTTCAGTCAGGCAGAACATGCTAGAATGACCGGCGTTAGCCAGTATTTTGTCTAGAAAAATTTCAAGAGCTCCTGTAATGACCGTTAGAAGTAGATTTGTTCAAAAACATACCTCAAGGCACTGGGGAGAAGTACTTATAAAATGCTGGCTGGTATTGTGCGCAGCTATATCAATTCTGACGACTATCGCTATTGTCTTCCTGTTATTGAGGGAGTCTTTCAAGTTTTTTCAGTCGGTAAGTCTGTCAGATTTCTTTCTGGGAACCCGCTGGGTTCCTTTACTTGAACCAAGTTCATTTGGTGTGCTTCCCCTGCTGTGGGGAACATTCCAGATTGCTGTTGGTGCAGCATTGATTGCTGTTCCGCTGGGGCTGGCCTGTGCAATATATTTGAGTGAATATGCCAGTGACAAGACCAGATCAGTTGTAAAACCTGTACTGGAATTATTGGCCGGTATACCCACAGTTGTATATGGTTTTTTTGCGCTGACGACTATAACCCCGTTATTGCAAAAAATTTCTGACCATGTCCAGATATTCAATGCTCTGAGTGCTGCCATAGTGGTTGGTATTATGATTTTGCCAATGATTGCGAGCTTAAGTGATAATGCGCTAAGGTCAGTGCCGGACTCATTACGTCAGGGCGCTTACGCTCTGGGGGCAACATCATTTGAAGTCACGACAAAAGTTGTTGTGCCTGCCAGTTTATCAGGCATCATGGCATCCTTCCTTTTGGCATTTTCACGTGCTGTTGGTGAAACTATGGCGGTCAGCCTGGCTGCAGGTCAAACACCAAATTTAAGTTTTAATATGTTTGAAAGTATTCAGACCATGACGGCATATATTGTACAGGTCAGTCTTGGTGATACGCCGGCAGGTACAATTTCTTACCAGACCATATTTGCTGTAGCAACCCTGCTTTTTTTTACAACGCTGGTCATCAACATCATTTCTCAAAAAATCCTCCGGAAGTACAGAGAGGTTTATGATTGATGTCCCTGAATAGTGAAAAACAGAAGAAAAACCTGGCTCAACGACAATACAAGACAAAATTGTTCAGGCTGTTTTGCGCATCCATAACCTGGCTGAGTACTTTGATTCTTGCAGTACTGGTATGGCAGGTGACAGCCAGCGGATTCAACTGGCTTGACTGGCAGTTTTTAAGCAGCTTCCCATCACGATTTCCTGAAAACGCAGGCATAAAATCAGCAATTGCAGGAACTTTCTGGCTTGTAGGACTGGTTGCAGTAATTTCTATTCCTGTAGGCGTTTCTACAGCTATTTATCTGGAGGAGTTCGCAAAAAAAGGCAGGGTCAATAAATGGGTGGAGGTGAATATTTCCAATCTGGCCGGTGTCCCCTCTATAGTTTACGGTATTCTAGGTCTGGCTGTTTTTGTTCGGTTCCTGGCTTTGAATCGTAGCCTGCTTTCTGGCGCATTAACGATGAGTTTATTGATCCTGCCAGTAATAATTATCGCCAGTCGAGAGGCTATTAGGGCGGTGCCAAGAAGTATTCGTTATGCTGCTTTTTCACTTGGAGCTACACGATGGCAGACAACCTGGTCACATATACTCCCGGCTTCTTTTCCCGGGATAATGACAGGCATCATACTGGCACTATCCAGAGCTATCGGTGAAACTGCACCATTGATCATGATTGGCGCACTGACTTTTGTTGCTTTCGTGCCAGAAGGACCAATGGATGCATTTACAGCCTTACCAATTCAAATATATAACTGGGCGTCCAGACCCCAGGATGAATTTCGCAATCTGGCTGCAGCTGCCATTATTGTACTGCTCTTTATTTTATTGATCATGAATGCAACGGCCATTTATCTACGTAATCGTTTTGAACATGGGAAAAACAAGTAATTCTTATGTCAGCAAAGAATAAAATTTCCTTTGGTCAGAATGTTCGTCAGGATGTATCAGAAAATGGTGAATCAGGGGTTTTAATCAGTCTTGAAAACCTGAGTATCTTTTATTCAAAGAAGCAGGCAATCAAAGACATCAGCTGTAAAATATTTTCCAATAAAATAACATCGGTAATAGGTCCTTCGGGGTGCGGAAAAAGCACATTACTTCGAGCCATGAACCGAATGAACGATTTTGTTGATGGTGTGAGCTTAGAAGGCAAGATATATTTTTCAGGAATGGACCTGTATGGAGATGGCGTTGATCCTGTTGAAATTCGCCACAGAATTGGCATGGTTTTCCAGGATCCCAATCCTTTTCCCAAGTCCATATATAACAATATAGCCTGGGGACCTAAAATAAATGGCTATGAAGGATCAATTGATGAACTGGTAGAACGATCATTAAAGCAGGCAGCACTCTGGGATGAGGTAAAAGACCGGCTTCATATGTCAGCGTTAAAATTATCGGGCGGCCAGCAACAACGACTTTGTATAGCCAGAGCCCTGGCCATGGAACCGGAAGTCCTGTTAATGGATGAGCCATGCTCTTCTCTGGACCCGATTTCCACGGCAAGAATTGAAGATTTAATGTTTGAACTGAAATCCCGCTACACAATAATTATTGTTACGCACAATATGCAACAGGCAGCAAGGATTTCAGATTATACTGCGTTCATAGAAGCCGGTAAGCTCGTTGAAATTGGGGATACTGAACAGATATTTACACGCCCCGTTCAGAAACGAACTGAAGATTATGTTACGGGCCGGTTTGGATAAAGGAAAATCTGGGTAATGTCATTACATTTACAACGTGATCTTGTTGAGTTGAAGAAGAATATTCTGTTGCTCGGCAGTATGGTTGAAAAAGCCATAAACGATTCAATTCTGGCTTTGAATAACCGGCAGACCGAACTTGCAGAAAAAGTAATTGATGATGAATCTGCCATTAATGCCAGGGAAATTGAAATAGAAGAAGAGTGTATGAAAATACTGGCTTTGCATCAGCCGGTTGCAGCGGATTTGCGATTCATTGTTTCGGTTTTAAAGGTAAATAATGACCTGGAGCGTATGGGAGATTTTGCCGTAAATATTGCCCAACGGGCCATTCATCTGGCGCAATTTGATCCCCTGATTATCCTGCCTGAGTTTATCGAAACCTTGCCTGCACTGGTTCGTACCATGGTTAGGGATGCACTTGATGCGCTGGTAAAGCTTGATGTTGATCTGGCAAATAAAGTCATTGAGATGGATGACCAGATTGATGAAATTAACCGTCAGATGTATGGACAGGTAACCCGGACGATTATGAATGATAGTTCAACAGTAGACCGGGCGATCAGTTTGCTCTCAACTTCACGCTACCTGGAAAGAATTGGCGATTTAAGTACGAATATCGCTGAATATGTTCTTTTCATGGTACAGGGCAGCGTGGTACGACATGAATCTGATCAAGAATCCTATGATTAACCAAGTCCACCTGGCGAGCTGATAGGAAGTTCCGGAAATAACAGGTAATGTTTGTTTG
>JAYPJO010000099.1:0-848 GCA_038128465.1 Gammaproteobacteria bacterium | reverse complement strand
GTGCACAGGAACAGATCTATTTGACAAGCGAATGATAATCATTATCATTAATATGCTTGCCATACAATTCATTCGGATATGTCATGAACAAAAAATTATTGGCTTCACTGGCTGTAATATTTCTGACTGCTTGCAGCGGTCTGCAGCAGAGTGATACGGTGACAACGGAATCTATCGTAGATACTTACATCGCTATAGCTCAGGCAAGCTACGGGGATGCATTGATATCAGCCCGAGTCATGGAAGATGCTATCGATGCATTCCTGGCAAACCCAAATGAAACAACCCTGACATATGCCAGAAATGCCTGGCTGGCGGCCAGAGTACCCTACCAGCAAACAGAAGCATTTCGGTTTGGTAATGCCGTGGTTGATGAGTGGGAAGGCAGGGTAAATTCTTGGCCTCTGGATGAAGGGCTGATTGACTATACGGCTTCATCGTATGGTGAAGAATCAGACAGCAATTATTTCTATGCCGCTAACATTATTGCTAATGAATTAATTGATATTGGTGGGATCAGCGTTGATGCAGCCCAGATCACACCGCAGTTGCTGGCCGAAACGCTGCACCAGATTGATGGGGTGGAATCCAATGTGGCAACGGGTTATCACGCTATCGAATTTTTATTATGGGGTCAGGATTTAAACGGTACTAATCCCGGAGCGGGTAACCGTCCAGCTTCAGATTATTCCTTGAGTGCCTGCAGTAACAGAAACTGTGACAGACGTCGGGATTATTTAAAAGCAGTGACCAGTTTGCTGGTTTCAGACCTGGATGAGATGGTTTATAACTGGCAGCCGGGTGGCGCAGCTTATGAAGATCTGCTTAGCAAGGGGCCAGAAGGAGGA
>JAYPJO010000098.1:6759-7399 GCA_038128465.1 Gammaproteobacteria bacterium | reverse complement strand
AACAATAACTATAAATTAATAACAATTAAAATACTTTGACAGTTCAATGTTATGACCCAGGTTAACAGCATTAAGCTGTACCCAGGCTGAAGAACTGAAAAATCAGCACAGCAAGGGGGGAAAGCATGAGGTCACATTTAGGGATCTAAATACCCTGACAAAGGTAACAATTTGTTTCCGAATTTTGCTACAGGGATGTTTTAACTATAATAAGAAAAACCAAAGATTGAAAAGCCGGTAAGATTTTATCTTACCGGCTTTTTTATTTGTGTTTTGTTTCATGCGGATTAATTGGCTAGTTAATTGGCCTTTCTCTTGTGTAGAATGGCGACTTTGTTATTGCAGTTGATCAATTTGACCAGTTCATCAAAAAAATCTCCAGCGCGAGAACATCAGGCTACGATAATTCATCGCGACGCGCATTCCATCTCGCGCAAAGATATCAGCCCTTCTGCTATAAAAGTACTTTACAAGCTTAATGATGCTGGCTTTGAGGCTTATCTTGTTGGCGGGGGTGTACGTGATCTGCTTTTGGGTCTACATCCAAAAGATTTCGACGTAGCAACCAATGCAAAACCTGAAAAGGTTGCAAAAGTATTCAGAAACTCCAGGATTATTGGCAGGCGCTTCAGAATAGTAC
>JAYPJO010000098.1:3945-6749 GCA_038128465.1 Gammaproteobacteria bacterium | reverse complement strand
TAGTACATGTGCATTTTGGCAGGGAAATTATAGAAGTATCAACTTTTAGAGCACAAGCCAGTCAAAGTACTAAAATCGACGGCAATAAACTGGCTCGCAAGGTCAGGCATCTGGATTCGGCACATAACCAGAGCGGCATGATTCTCAGGGATAATGTTTACGGCAGCATGGAAGAGGATGCTGTGCGTCGTGACTTTACCGTGAATGCGCTTTATTACACAGTTCAGGGTTTTACTATCCACGATTTCTGTCATGGTTTGGAAGACATTCAGAATCGAACACTGAGAATTATTGGCGATCCGGAACAGCGTTATCGGGAAGATCCTGTCAGAATACTGCGCGCCATCCGGCTTGCCTGTAAATTAAATTTCACAATTGATAAGCCTAGTCAAAAACAAATAGAAACTTTAGCGTATTTACTGGAATCAATTCCTCCAGCTCGTCTTTTTGACGAATTTATGAAGATGTTTTTCCATGGCAAGGGTCTCATTACTTTCAGACAGCTTGTCTTATACCGGGTATTTTCAGTTTTATTTCCACCCTTGAGCAATTACTTATCAGCACCTGAGCAAATGGATATAGACATGCTTGAAAGCGCATTCCTCAGTACTGATGACAGGATAAACAATAACAAAAGTGTCACTCCAGCTTTTCTGTTGGCCGCGATACTCTGGCCTGTTATCAAAAGAACATATCAGAACAATATCAAGCGTAATATGCCTCCCATGCTGGCCATGCATGAAGCCGGACAGGAAGTAATTGCCGAACAGATTACGACAATTGCTATTCCTAAACGCTTTACCATCCCAATGCGTGAAATTTGGGAATATCAGTTGCGATTACAACGACGAACAGGGAAAAGAGCCACATTGCTGATTTCCAGGAAGCGCTTTCGAGCAGCTTTCGACTTTCTACTGTTACGGGAGGCCAGTGGTGAGGATCTGAGTGGACTTGGCCAGTGGTGGGAACAGTTCCAGGAAGCCAGTTCGGAACAAAGGCAAGTCATGCAACATAAGCTTCAGCAATCCTCGCCTTCAAAACGCCGTAAACGCGGGGTAAAATCCAAACAAAGCAAACATAAATCAACTCATTGAAGATACATAGTCTTCATACCAGTGCAAACGGAAATATTGTGTCAGACAGCCTTGTTAGCAAACCCGCAGTTACATCAGACATACCTCGCTACATTGCAATAGAAGGCCCGATCGGTGTTGGGAAAACCAGTCTGGCCAAACGTCTGGCCACCAGTTTTAACTATGATATGTTGCTGGAGAAAAGTGATGAGAACCCATTCCTGGATCGTTTTTATAAAAACCCCAGACAAAATGCACTATCGACCCAATTGTTTTTTTTATTTCAGCGCGCTCAGCAGTTACAGGAGTTGCGCCAGGATGACATGTTTGAACCAGTTAGGGTTGCTGATTTTCTGATGGAAAAAGATCGAATATTTGCGCGGCAGAACCTGGACGCCGATGAATATCAGCTCTATGAGAATGTCTATGAACACTTAACCATAGATGCGCCAAAGCCGGATCTGGTCATTTATCTGCAAGCCCCCGTAGAAGTGCTTTTCAGCCGTATTCAGAATCGCGGTATAGCCTATGAGCAATCTATTGATCGTTCTTATCTACTCAATTTAATAGATGCTTATACCAGTTTTTTTCACTACTATGATGAAACCAGTCTGTTAGTAGTAAATAGTGCTGACATAGATCTGGTAAACAATGATGAAGATTATGACCAACTGCTTGATCACATTATTCGCGTAAAAAAAGGTAGCAGGCATTTTTTCAATCCGAAACCTGCTCTCATTTAACTCATCGAGGAATAATCTTGGCTGCAATCACACTCCAAACTCTGAAGGAAATGAAGCAGACTGGTGAAAAGTTTGTCTGTATCACTGCCTATGATGCCTTGTTTGCGAAGTTATTTTGTGAGGCTGGCATCGAAGTTTTACTGGTGGGGGATTCCCTTGGAATGGTTCTGCAGGGGCACGACTCCACTATCCCTGTAACCATGGAAGATATTATTTACCACATGCAATGTGTAAAACGTGGAAATCAGGGAGCATTATTAATCGCCGACTTACCTTTCATGTCCTATGCTTCAGAAAGCCAGACCCTGAAGAATGCTGCCCGCCTTATGCGTGCTGGTGCCCATGTAGTCAAACTGGAAGGTGGCGCCTGGATTGCAGAAAGTACAAGACTATTAACAGAGCGTGGTATACCTGTTTGTGCCCATATGGGCTTAACGCCACAATCAGTCAATCGTCTGGGCGGCTACAGAGTACAGGGCAGAGATCCCGAACAGGCCAGTACCATTCTGGAAGAGGCCCAAATGCTGGAAGATTATGGCGCCAACCTGCTTTTGCTGGAATGTATTCCAGCAGAACTGGCTGCCACAATCAGCGCAAAGCTGACAATTCCTGTTATAGGCATTGGCACCGGTAAAGATGTTGATGGCCAGGTCATGGTTATGCATGATGTTCTTGGTATTTCACCGATTACTCCTAAATTTGTAAAAAACTTTCTCGTGGATTCGCCAGATGGAATTCCTGGCGCTGTCAGATCCTATGTTGCAGCCGTGAAAGATGGCAGTTTCCCGGGCCCCGAACATTCCTATCATTAATATATCGATCCCATGCAAATTTACTGTAGTATCAAGGACTTGAGACAAGCACTTGAGCATGTCAGGTCAAGTGGGCGAAATATTGGCCTGGTCCCAACGATGGGAAATTTACATGATGGTCATTCATCGCTGGTCAAAATGGCCAGACAGGACTCTGATTTTACTCTGACAAGCAT
>JAYPJO010000098.1:3598-3913 GCA_038128465.1 Gammaproteobacteria bacterium | reverse complement strand
ACCCAATTTGGCCCCAACGAGGATTTTCAAAACTACCCCCGTAGTTTTGAGCAGGATATAGCAGCACTAGAAGCACTGGGTAACGATGCGGTTTTTTATCCGGATGTCAGTGAGATGTATCCGAATGGAGCAAGTCTGGAAACAACTGTTTCTGTACCAGAGTTGAGCAATACGCTTTGTGGGGCAAGCAGGCCAGGTCATTTTGATGGTGTCTGCACTATTGTCAGTAAATTATTTAATATCTGCCAGCCTGACCGTGCATATTTTGGTGAAAAGGATTATCAGCAATTGGCAATCATAAAAACGCTGGTTGCA
>JAYPJO010000098.1:0-3588 GCA_038128465.1 Gammaproteobacteria bacterium | reverse complement strand
AATATGCCACTGGAGATAATCAGTGTCCCCACTGTCAGAGAATCTAGCGGACTGGCAATGAGTTCGAGAAATAACTATCTCAATGCCACGCAAAAGGAACAGGCAGTCATTCTTTATAAAATGTTACAGAAAACTGCCAGCAGTATAGAACAGGAAGTGAATCCTGATTTTTCTGCGCTGGAGCAAAACGCACAGGCAAATATTGCAAATGCCGGATTACAGCCTGATTATTTTTCCATCTGCCAAGCCCGGACACTAAAACCAGCTCAACCTGGTGACAGGAATCTGATCATACTGACAGCGGCTTATCTCGATAAAACGCGTTTGATAGATAATATAGCCGTCAAACTGATATAACCCCGGCACTTAATGTGTTGTGCTCAATAAGTAGTGTCCAATAACAAGCCTGAAAGCTTTATTTGGTAGTGGTTCAGTTTGAATTGTCGATTGAGAAGATATAGGGGGAAGGTGCTTTAATGAGGAGTCGTCCGAGGCAGGGATGCCGAGGCCGAGCGTACAGGGATGTATTTACCGCGTACTCCGATTAAAGTACCTTTTCCCAAAAATCTTTGAAAGTTACAGAAGAATTTTAAACTGAACCACTACCCTTTATTGCATTATGTTGCAGCTTATTGGCTGCCAGCATTAAACTATCCTTTCATAACCCCAATTATCGGAATAATTGATTTCTGGAACAGAAGTCTCAAACAGTTAGAAACGCGCAGGAATTTGCGCGTTCAGGGCGTTTCAGCGATAATGTCGCCCCTCTCATTTGGGTGAATACAATATCCCGATGATTTTGGATAGAAAGTAGAATCTAGAGGCATTTGTTTTGAACAGCACAATGCTAAAAGCAAAGTTGCACCGCGCTTGTGTTACGCACTCCGAGCTTGATTATGAAGGTTCATGTGCAATTGACGGTGATTTACTGGATTTCTCGGGTATTCGTGAATATGAACAAATCCAGATTTATAACGTCACCAACGGTGAGCGTTTTACTACCTATGCTATTCGTGCTGAAGCCGGCTCCAAAATCATTTCAGTCAACGGTGCTGCTGCACACAAGGCTGCTGTGAATGATCGACTGATTATCTGTGCCTATTGTTCCTATAGTGAACAAGAACTAATAAACTATAAACCGCGCCTGGTATATCTGGACGAAAACAATAATATTACTCGCTCGAGTAATGCCATCCCTGTCCAGGCTGCCTGATTAGCCTGATAAATAATTTGAATTGAACCGCCACCCCGGAGGTCAGCCATGTCTGAGCAACATACATACCCTGTCTCTGCAGCTGCTAAAGCAAATTCACATCTGAGTTTTGACGAATATACCAGCCTTTATCAACAATCCATTAATGATCCCGACTCTTTCTGGTCAAGCCAGGCTCAGCAGTTCCTGGACTGGATAGAGCCCTTTGATTCAGTCTATGAAGGCGATATGGAACAGGGAAAATTCCAGTGGTTCGGTGGTGGAAAAATAAATGCCAGCGTTAACTGCATAGACCAGCATTTACCAGAACGTGCCAACCAGATTGCGATTATCTGGGAAGGTGACGAACCGGGAAATGACAGGAATATCACCTACCAGGAGTTGCACGACCAGGTTTGCAGAATGGCGAATGTGTTAAAGCAACGAGGTGTGAATAAAGGTGACCGCGTCTGTATCTACATGCCAATGATACCTGAAGCTGCCTTTGCCATGCTGGCTTGTGCACGCATAGGTGCTGTGCATTCGGTTGTTTTTGGTGGTTTTTCGCCTGAAGCGCTTAAAGACAGAATTCTGGACTCAGACTGTCAGACTCTAATTACAGCAGATGAAGGGGTACGCGGTGGCCGTACAATCCCCCTCAAGGTTAACGCGGATATGGCCCTTGAAAGCTGTCCAAATGTACATACTGTGCTGGTTATCCAGCGTACAGCGAATGATATCAACTGGCATGATGATCGTGATATCTGGTATCACGAAGCCTGTGAGGGTGTCACTGCACAGTGTGATCCTGAGCCGATGGATAGTGAAGACACTCTGTTCATACTATACACATCCGGCTCTACCGGAAAGCCAAAGGGAGTATTACATACCACTGCCGGTTATCTGCTGCAGGCCACTATGACGCATTTTTATGTATTTGATTATCATGAAGGCGACATTTACTGGTGCACAGCCGATGTTGGCTGGGTAACCGGACATTCCTACATCGTCTATGGCCCATTGGCAAATGGTGCAACGACATTAATGTTTGAAGGTGTGCCGACTTATCCTGACGCCAGCAGGATGTGGCAGGTTGTCGATAAGTACAAGGTGAATTCGTTTTATACTGCTCCCACTGCCCTGCGTGCCCTGATGGCACAAGGTGATGAGCCTTTACACTCTACTTCCCGTGATTCTTTACGAATTTTAGGCACTGTCGGTGAACCGATTAATCCAGAAGCCTGGGAATGGTATTACCACCAGATAGGCAAAGCACAGTGCCCCATCGTCGATACCTGGTGGCAGACTGAAACTGGTGCCCTGATGATTACACCGATACCTGGTGTGACCGACCTGAAACCAGGGTCTGCCACCCTGCCATTTTTTGGTGTTAAACCGGCATTGGTTGATGCTGAAGGCACTATTCTTGAAGGCGCTGTCTCTGGTAATCTGGTTATTACACAAAGCTGGCCGAGTCAGATTCGCTCAGTCTATGGCGACCATCAACGCTGCATAGATACTTACTATACAACCTATCCCGGCTATTATTTTACGGGTGATGGTGCTCGCCGGGATGAGGACGGATTTTACTGGATTACGGGTCGGGTTGATGATGTACTGAATGTCAGCGGTCACAGACTGGGTACTGCCGAAGTCGAAAGTGCACTGGTATTGCATTCTGCCGTTGCCGAAGCCGCCGTGGTTGGCTTCCCGCATGATATTAAAGGTCAGGGTATTTATGCCTATGTCACACTCATGGTTGGGGTTGAGGAAAGCGAAGAACTCCGTAAGGATCTGATTACTATGGTTGCTAAAGAAATTGGTCCTATTGCCAAACCTGATGTGATCCAGTGGGCACCCGGTTTACCCAAAACGCGTTCCGGTAAAATCATGCGCCGCATATTACGTAAAATAGCTGCCAATGAACTGGACACTCTGGGAGATACATCAACACTGGCTGACCCATCAGTGGTAACCAGCCTGATTGAAAATCGTCCAGCTTAAGGGAGTACAGTTATTGGCCAGCTAAATTCAGTCGGATCTTCATCGGGGGGATCTATGGTCAATAACAGACATACACCTGTAGCTACTGTAGCAGGAGCTACAACAGGGTCAGCTCGTAAGCTTACGGCATATGCCCCAGTTGGTGCACTTGCTAATGTATCAACTGTATAACTGGAATTACCTACTATTGAGACCCCGCTACCATCTACACTGAAACTTATAGTAGTTCCACCCGGCATAGGGTTTCCGCCTAATGCGTCCGCATTATTATTACTGTCTGAGATAATCAATCCACTTCTGCTTGCAGTGCCGCCCTGAGTAATATTGATATTAGTCCCTGCTGCCAAGGTAAAGACCTTGTACATTGAGCCCGGCAGCCCCTGGGAGAATGG
>JAYPJO010000097.1:5979-7400 GCA_038128465.1 Gammaproteobacteria bacterium | reverse complement strand
ATATAGAAGCGGGCATGCTGGTTGTTTCTTTTTCCGACGGACAGCAACTGACAGGCAAGTTGTTTTACCAGGATGGTGAAATCATTGTTCAGGAAAACTATGTCAATGGCCTGTTAAATATTCTGCTTTACCATGATCAGGCAAACGGCAATATTATTTATCATTGCTATTATGAGGGAAGCAAACTGGAAGCCAGCAGTGACGAAATCTGTACCAGTCTGCCTGTGTATAAGCAACAGTAACCAATTTGCTGAAAAAAGTGTAACCACCCTAACACGTCATTTTCTCCCTGTTGCACGCCTTTTCGGGAACAAAACCAATTACTATTCAATATTTGCTTTGGATTAGAATGAGGAACCTGAACCTCACCACCTTTCAGTCCCATTATGTGATACGTATATCAACGGTGAAGGCATTAACGTCACATCAGTCTTGATTATGAATACCGGTTAAATGAAATAAAAAATCAGATACACCGACATGGAAATGATGATGTAGAAACGATCCACCGTACGGCGTTTCAATTCATCGTGGCGAGATCCGGTACAGTCAATCACTGCCTGGCGCAACATAAAGGTATACAGAACATAATAAAGAAAAGGAATGACATGCACTTCAAGCGGATAATCGGATAATGTGGTGCCAAAAAATGTAAGGAGCCAGTTGATCTCCGTGTACAGGCCAAAAATTCCCAACCCGGAATTGATGAACATCCACTTTACCGCTTCCCGGCCAAACAGCACAAAATAGAACACCAGATAAATCAGAATGGCAAAACCGCCGTGCATGTACAGAAAAGAGGTAGGTGGACCATTTGGTGAATAGGCCATGTAAAAACCGGACCCACCGAACATCAGCATATGAAACAGGAAAAAGGGATAGATGAACCAGGGAGACACCACATCGCCCTTTTTATAGGCCTTGCCGTTAATGGTCATAGCAGAACGCAGTTTCATAAGACGGATATTAACCCAAATTATTTACATGCACTGCAGCGTTTGGTCTGAACCAGGTAATGCGGCTGTATTCATATTTACCCTGGACAATACCTACTACTCAGGCACAAGGGTAAATTCAGCTTTTAAATATGAATGTATTCTCAGGCAAAAATTTTAGAATATTTTAGCTATCTCACTCACCGGCAATAGCCATGGTTGCCTCATCATCGGCATCCCAGCCACCGCCAAGCGCCTGATAAAAACCCACCCGGGAATTGAGCTGCTGGATTTTGTTATTTAATACAGCTGTGCGCTGAAAAAACAGTGTGTTCTGCGCGGTCAGAACAGTCTGAAAATCTGCCACACCTTCAGCATATCGCACTTCAGCCAGACGGAAGGATTCCTCGGCCTGCATCAGCTGGCGCTCGGCTACAACTCCCAGCTCTTCGAGAAGCTGGATATTACTCAATATCACTTCAATTT
>JAYPJO010000097.1:0-5969 GCA_038128465.1 Gammaproteobacteria bacterium | reverse complement strand
TAGTTGTTCAGACCGTTTTCCAGAACCAGTCGGCTTTGCTCAAGGTTACGTCGACGGGCGCCGTTATCCAGCAGCAATTGGCTCAGATCAGTGCCAATATTGAGAATGGTATCCGGTGAAGAGAGCAGATCACTCAATGAGCTGCTTGAGGTGCTGGCACTTCCCGTGAGCGAAATGGATGGGAAAAAGTTCAGCTGGCTCAGTTCCAACTGGGATGCAGAACGCTGCAATTCTGCTTCGGCCTGAACCAGGTCAGGACGACGCCGCAGTAACTCTGATGGAATACCGGGACGCAGATCCGGGACAAAAATATCTTCGAGGCTCTCCCCTTCCACATCAAATTCCTGTACGGAACGACCCAGAAGCAGAGCCAGCGAAGACAGGGCTGATAATTCATTTTGTCGCAGGCTGCGGATATTGGCGCGTTGCTGTTCGATCGCAATTTGTTGTTGCAAGGCATTGATTGGTACGACCACGCCTGCATCAACCCTGGCCTGGGTAATTTCACCAATGGCTTCGGCATTGGCCAGGTTCTGTTCACCATTGAGAATCTGGTCGCGAATCAGCAAAACCTGAAAATAAGTGGATGCTGCTGTCCCCAGAGTATTCAGAGCTGTGTTTGCAACCTGGGCCCGACGCGCCTGGAAATCAGCCACGGCTACATCGAAAGTTGCCGGGCGGCTGAGTATATCGGTATAAGTAAAAGATCCTGTCAGATCAGCCGGCGTATTGGGACTATTATCCAGCTCAGTAGCACCAAGATTATCGACATATAACGCCCCCGTTCCAATTCTGACCGCCGGGATGGGCAGCAAATTAAACCCGGCTTCGCGCAGGGCTATCTGTGCAGACTCCAGGTTGCGGCGGTTATTCTGCAAATCGAGATTGTTCTGCTTGACCGACTGTACGATACCGTTCAACTCTTCATCCTGAAAACTCTCCCACCACTCAAGTTCAGGCCACATTTCAGTATTTTCAGCCAGCGGCCCAACCCAGTCCTGTGGAATATCACTGTCAGGTAATTCCGGCACTTCTACTGTCACACAAGCGCTTAGTAACAGGCCCGATAAGGTGCTAATCACGGCTCTGGTAGAGGAATAATTTTGGAAAACTGTCTGTTTCATATTTATGCTTTGTTGATTGACTGTTTGTTTAAGGCTTACTCATTAGCCAGGGCTACCACAGGATCAAGCCTGGACGCTTTCCTGGCAGGCGCAAAACCAAAGATGAGGCCGGTTGTGACGGAACAGGTAAAGGCCAGCAGCATCGGTGTGCTGGAAAAATAAATGGCCACATCAAAACGCTGCATGACCAGCCCTACAGCAACACCCAGTGCAACACCAACAATGCCGCCAAAGCAGGAAACCACGATAGCTTCGGATAAAAATTGTGAAAGAATGTCGCTTTGTCTGGCCCCGGTAGCCATTCGCACACCTATTTCACGGGTACGTTCAGTAACCGATACCAGCATGATATTCATCACACCAATACCTCCGACCAGCAAGGATATGGCAGCGACAGAACCGAGCAGTAATGTAAAAGTCTGCTGTGATTGCGAGGCTGACTCCAGCATGGAGGTGTTCTGATCCACACGCATATCCGGTGTGCCATGCAGTGCAGTCAAAAATTCCAGGATATTCTGCTGGGTCTGGTCAATCAGGTCAGCATCATCCACCAGCACTCTTATCTCATCTGCCTCGTTCTTACCAAAGACCCTGACAGCTCCGGTTCTAAAAGGTATGTAAATTGAATCATCAGGATTATTAAATCCCTGCGCCCCTTTCGAGGTTAAAACACCAATGACCTGGAAAGGAATGTTACCAATCAGAATATACTCACCCAGCGGATCCTGACCGCCCGGGAAAAGGTCACCCCTGGTTTCAGCACCCAGCACTGCAACACTGGCAATGTCTTCACCATCAGCATCAGTGAAAAATATACCCTGTGCCAGAGGCCACGATTCCACTTCGGGCATACTGCCGGTCGTTGCTACCACCGAGGTCTGGGTATCATTGCGGCCAAAACGCACCGAGGAGTTTCTGCTTTGCATCTGCGGAATAGCTGCCTGGACATTGGGAATACTGTTTTGCACAGCCTCAGCATCTTCCATGGTCAAGGTTGAAGGCATACTGCGAAACGATCCAGGTTGACGCTCAGGCCTCACTGTCAGCACATTGGTTCCCAGCTGATTCATGATCTGGATAATTTCCTGCTGGGCACCTTCACCAATCGCCAGCATAGCAACAACTGAAGACACCCCTATAACTATACCCAGCAGTGTCAGCATGGTACGAAATATATTGGCTTTGAGCGAACGCAGCGCCATTCTGATGGCCTCTCCCACTCCGGATAAAAAGGATGATGCCTGCCTGCTCATGAACAGTTCACGCAGCTTGGCATTGTTTTTAGCATCAACATAATCATCTCTTGGCCCGGAATCACTGATAATCTGACCATCACGAAATTCGATTACACGATCAGCATGGGCCGCGACTTCCTGATCGTGCGTGATAAGGATGACGGTATGGCCCCTGGAAGCAAGATCTTCCAGCAATTCCATCACTTCGATGCCACTCTGAGTATCCAGCGCACCCGTTGGCTCATCAGCCAGTATGACATTACCACCGTTCATCATGGCCCTGGCTATGGATACACGTTGCTGTTGTCCACCGGATAATTGAGTTGGCCGATGATCCATACGATCACCAAGACCCAGTGCGCTTAATAATGATTCAGCCCTTATCTCACGTTCGTGAGCATTAAGACCTGCGTATACAGCTGGTACCTGTACATTCTCCAGTGCAGATTCCGAACCCAGCAGATTATAGCTCTGGAAAACAAAGCCAAAGGCTTCACGGCGCAGCCAGGCCAGACCGTCCGCATCAAAACTTTCAATATCGCGACCGGCAAACAGATACTTACCCGAGGTGGGTCGGTCGAGGCAACCCAAAATGTTCATCAGCGTTGATTTACCCGAACCGGATTGCCCGACAATAGCTAGAAATTCACCTGGATAGATATTTAGATTAATACCTCGCAGAGCATGGACTTCAACCCCGCCACCGGTAGTAAAGGTTCTTGTTACATCCTGTAATTCGATCAGGGGAATTGCGCGGCCTGTCGCATGAGGAGAATGGTCATTCACAGTATGTGATGACTCAGAACTTAAATCAGCAGGCTCTGCCAGGGTACTGCTCATGCTTATCTTCTCCCAGGGATACCTAATGCACTTCTTAGCTGATTCCTGTCTATACCTTCCACATCTGCCTGTATAACACCGGCAACTACCGATTCCCCGGCCAGTAAGCCGGATATGACTTCAGCAGAGACTCGACTGGTCAGCCCGACTATGATTTCCCTGGTTTCAAATGTGCCATCATTCAACTGTACCTGTACATTGGCCAGGCTTGTTGTGCCTGGGCGACCAGCTCCCTGACCGGTTGCACCGCCTGGTCTGAGGCCGCCTTCGGGTCTGGCTCCTGGGGGAAAATTGGAACCATCACGCATTCCCTCCGGTATTCCGGCAGGTCTGCCACCGCCCATTACCGGTCTGCCTCCACCGGCATTGGCCATGACTTCATTAAAACCAGAACCGGCACTTGCAGGCCCACCATCCAGAAAATTCAGTGCCCCGATAGGCACTGTTAACACATTGCGAGCCGCCGACGTGACAAAATAAATTTGCGCTGTCATATCCGGTAACAACGCGCCATCATTGTTTTCAATATCAAACAGACCGGTATATAGCACGACATTATTGGTAATGGTGGGCTGCGGCAATATCTGTCGCAGGGTGCTGGTCCAGCGCCTGTTACCACCACCCAGTGTAGTAAAGTAGACATCCATGCCATTTCTGAGGTTTCCGATATCTGCTTCAGAAATTTCCGCTTCAACCTTCATCTTGGTCAGATCGGCAATAGTAAGAATGGTCGGAGCTTGTTGAACGGCATTCAGTGTCCTGCCTTCAGTCATGTTCACTGAAACCACAGTGCCGGCTATGGGTGCAACAATCCGGGTAAAAGCCAGTTCCTGCTCTTCGATATCAAGACTGGCTCTACTCTGATCTACCTGGCGCTGAGCCTGAATCAAATTGGCCTCAGCTGCTGCAAGCTGATTCATGGCAGTATCAAAATCCAGCTGGCTGGTGGCATCGGCTGCCATCAGGCGCGTCTGTCGCTCGGCATTGGCCTGGGCCAGATCCAGTGCAGCTAATCTTGATTCCAGCTGGGCTTCCTGCCCGGACAGATTAGCCCTGCTGGATTCAACCCTCTGTTCCTGCTGGTTGGCATAGATTTCAGCCAGCAGTTGACCTTCCTCAACCACATCACCCGCTTCAACATAAAGTCTCAGCAATTGTCCTGAAACCTGGGCACCCACTTCAACAATTTCATAGGGTTTCAGACTTCCAGTGGCTGCGATGGTATTTTCAATGTTGCCCACCTGGACCGGACTTAACAGAGGCTGACTTTCGACAACAGCTTCATCATCGCCAAACCAGTAATAACTCCCACCCGCAAGTAGCAGAATAGCTGCAACCAGACCTACCCAGCCTTTTTTACTTTTTTTGCGGCGCAGGGGGACAAAGTTTTCCCCGGCGCTCTCAGCATTATCAACAGCCATATTTTTTCCTTAATCCAGATTGATACAGTAATTCCGTTGATGTCTATACACGGCATGAGTTCAGAATACACGTGAAATTGTGAAATTATAGAGAAATATACTCCCTTAGCAGACACATAGCCGGATAGGGTTTAAACGCTGGACATTCAGAAAAGTTTACACTAAAACAAACAAATCGCCGTTATTGTATAGGTGATCAAGTCGAGGTTTTAACCTCGACATATCTCTATCATGCTTGCCAGTGCTGCAGCCGCTTTACCACTGTCGATTGCATCAGCGGCCAGACTTACACCTTCAGTCAAATCAGCAACCTTATCAGCTATCGTCAAGGCCGCTGCAGCGCCAAACAAAACAATATCACGATAGGCATCCTGCTCACCTTGCAGCAGCTTCTGGAGACGATCAGCATTATAGGCAGCATCACCGCCTTTCAATTGATCCAGATCTGCCTGAGCCAGACCTGCAACCTGCGGACTGACAGTGAATTCATTGATTTCTGTGCCATTGACTTCGCAGACATAATTTTCACCGGTGGTACTTAATTCATCCAGGCCATCTGCGCCGTGCACAACCCATGCTTTTTCACAGCCCAGTTTGGCCAGCACCTCAGCCATGGGTTTGACCCAGTCTTTACTGAATACGCCCAGTAGATACCGCTGCACACCTGCTGGATTACAGAGCGGCCCAAGAATATTGAACATGGTGCGTATCCCCAGTTCTACCCTGACCGGGCCAACATATTTGAATGAACTATGGTGCCGGGGAGCCAGCATAAAACCGATGTTGGCTTCTTTAATCGCCTGTTCTATTTTTTCCATCGGTGCTTCCAGGTTAATGCCCAGTGATCCCAGTACATCGGCAGCACCGGATTTTGAGGACAATGCACGATTACCGTGCTTGGCGACCGATACACCAGAACCGGCAACAACAATGGCCGTTGCCGTTGAAATATTGAGCGTACCGGAACCATCTCCGCCGGTACCAACAATATCCATGGCTCCAGCCGGCGCTTTAATTGCCAGTGCCTTGGAGCGAATCACCTTGACGGCAGCACTCAGCTCATCGACATTTTCTCCACGCATACGCAGGGCGACCAGAAAGCCGGCAATTTGGGCTGGTGTAGCACCTCCGCTCATCACTATTTCAAAAGCCTCGCAGGCTTCATCGAAGCTCAGGACCTGATTCTCGGTCACTTTGGCTATAAAGGGTTTCAGGGCAGTTTGATCCGTCATTGTTGACTCTTTATTTTTATTGAAGTTGCTGAATTCTTAATATGGCTTCAAGCTATGTTCTTCTTATCTCGATTCGGGCATTAGATTATTTATTACAGACACGCCAAAAATATATGC
>JAYPJO010000096.1:0-7846 GCA_038128465.1 Gammaproteobacteria bacterium | reverse complement strand
AAACCAGTATGGCAATTTTTTTACCCTGCCTCTTCACCAGAGCCTTGCCAACCTCAAGGTGCTGCAGTTTCGCATCCAGCTCAACTCCCGTTGCCTTGCCACGCGGATAACGCACAGCTGCAGGCCCGGAAAAATGATAACCGGTGTACAGCATATGACGCGCCTCATTTTCATCACTGGGTGTCATCACGATGATATTTGGAATACAGCGTAAATAACTTAAATCGAAACTCCCGGCATGGGTCGGACCGTCCTCTCCGACCAGTCCCGCCCTGTCAATGGCGAACAATATATCCAGGTTCTGCAACGCTACATCATGTATTAACTGATCATAGGCGCGTTGCAAAAAGGTTGAATAAATCGCCACCACCGGTTTTAAACCATCACAGGCCATACCGGCAGCAAAAGTAACTGCATGTTGTTCGGCAATTGCAACATCAAAAAACTGCTCAGGGAATTTGTCTTCAAATTCACGCATGCCGGAACCTTCCCCCATGGCAGGTGTAATCGCCATCAAGCCGGGTTCAGTCGGTGCCATTTCACAAAGCCAGTTGCCAAAAATACTTGAATAGCTGGGTTTTTGGTCCAGAAACTCATTTTGTTCCTGCTTTTCATCCGCAGACACGAGTTTATTCAGTGCATGCATGCCATAGGGGTCTTCTTCTGCCGGTAAAAAGCCTTTACCTTTTTGCGTAACAACATGCAGCAGCAAAGGTCCTCGTAAATTTTTAATATTGCTGAGCATGTCTATCAGACCGTCGATATCATGCCCATTAATCAGGCCAAAATAATTAAAGCCCAGCTCCTCGAAAATAGTCGCCGGGGAAACCATACCTTTCATATACTCTTCAGCACGATGCGCTGCCTTCCAGGCTTGTGGTACTTTTGATAAAACCTTTTTGGATCCGGCACGTAAAAAATTATAGGGCTTACTGGCCCACATCCTGGCGAAATAACTGGAAAGTCCACCAACATTTTTGGAAATGGACATATTGTTATCATTGAGGATGACCAGAATATCCTGATCAAGTTCACCGGCATGATTTAATGCTTCAAAGGCCATACCTGCGGTCATTGCACCATCGCCAATAACAGCAACAATTTTGCGTTCACTTTCACTTTTTCTGGCGGCCATCATCATTCCCAGCGCAGCCGATATGGAGGTGCTGGAATGACCGACCCCGAAGGTGTCGTATTCACTTTCCTGACGATTGTTAAAGGCAGCCAGACCATTTCTCTGACGTATGCTTAACATGCGTTCACGACGTCCGGTCAATATTTTGTGCGGATAACTTTGATGCCCGACATCCCAAACCAGCCGATCATCCGGCGTATTAAAGACATAATGTAATGCAATGGTTAATTCCACAACACCCAGACCAGCACCAAAATGCCCGCCAGTTTTACCGACACAATAGAGCAGATAGGCCCTTAATTCCTGAGCCAGCTCTTCGAGCTGATTCTGCTCCAGTTCTCGCAAATCGGCTGGACTGTCAATACCATCCAGTAATGGTGTTAGTGGACGTTGTTGGGGTATTTCATCGAACATGATTTATTCAGCTTCAGACCTAGTGCTTTCTTTGTACGATATATAAAGCCAGGTCCCGTAAGGTACCGGCATTTTCATCAAAATCCTGCAAGGCTGAAACAGCTTCATCTACCAGCAAGCGGGCTTTTTCGCGGGCACCATCCAGGCCCAGTAAATCTGGATAGGTAATTTTACCAAGTTCTTTATCCTTACCCTGCTGTTTCCCCAGCGTTTCAGTATCACTTTCAACATCAAGGATATCATCCTGCACCTGAAAGGCATGGCCTACAGCTCTGGCATAAACGGATAACTGCTCAAATTGCTGTGGATCAAGATTACCCGTGCTCAATGCACCCAGTTGTACACTGGCACTGATCAGTGCACCTGTTTTGAGAGAATGCAAAGTTGCAAGATTATCGGCATTAATCTTTTCCGGTGCCTGTAAATCCAGACTCTGGCCGGCAACCATACCCCTGGCTCCGATCGCCTTTGCCAGAATAGCCAGCATTTTTAACCTGATGTCGTCATTGACTTGCAGCGCTGGTGATTCTGCCAGTAATTCAAAAGCGACACTCTGCAAGGCATCGCCAGCCAGAATCGCAGTGGCTTCATCGAATTGTATATGGCAGGTTGCAACACCCCTGCGCAGTGCATCGTCATCCATTGCCGGCAGATCATCATGAATTAATGAATAGCTATGAATAAGTTCGACAGCGCAGGCTGCAGTATCGGCCCTGTTATATTCAGCACCCACTGCCTGCGCACTGGCATAGGCTAAAACCGGACGTAAGCGTTTGCCGCCATTCATCACTGCATAGGTCATCGCTTTCTGTAAGACTGTAGATCCATCCTGAGACGCCAATAATTCGGCAAGCAGCTGTTCTACCCGGTTTTTACGCGTTGTTAGAATTTCCTGGAATTGCATGAGATGCTTTATTTGGTGTGGCTATTTCTTGTTTCTACTGATGCGCTTAATCGTCGTCAGTATCCAGATCAAAATCTTCAGCTTCAGGCAGATCACTCTCCTGGGTAAGAATTTGAATTCGCTGCTCGGCTTTTTCCAGGGCTACCTGACATTCCCTGGTTAGTTTAATACCATCTTCAAAAGCCTTAAGTGATTCCTCCAGACTAAGTTCCCCTTCTTCGAGGGCTTCAACCAGTTCTTCCAGTTGTTCAATGGCATTTTCAAAATTAAATGCAGTCTTTTTCTTGCTCATAGCCTGATTTGTTAGGAAACCTCTGATTAGTTTTTTACTGAAATTTAGCGCGAGGATGGAATTAGAGTTCAATCTCCCCAGTAAATCAAGTAGTTATGCCTGTATGGCAAATTTTAATGATTTCTCATTGATTCCATCAGATTTATACAATTTTTCAGCCTCAGCATGGCACAATTAAAGCCCAGTAAAAATACATTACTGTGATGAAAGCCCCAGTATTGGTGACTTTCCTTATAAACTACTGGTAGACTTGCTCACTGGTGCTTTCAGTGGCCCGATTTACAGACAAAGTTGGCAAATATCAGTCTGAATAAGTCTGGATAAATTGAGCCCAGTTTTATTAACGTTTAACGTATGGGGAATACATTATGAAACGTGTACTTTTAATCGGTGCTGCAATCCTTGGCACATTACTTTCTGTTAACAGCATGGCGCAGCGCATGTCTCCTGAAGAAATGGCTGTTAATTCTACACAGACCAGGCAGGCTGTTTTTAAACTGCTGGCTTTCAACATGGGGCCATTACAGGGCATGGCTCGTGGTGGTGATTTTGATCAGGCTGTGGCTGTAGAGTCACTGGAAAGAATCCAGGTGCTTGCTGCCATGATTCCTGATGTATTTGCCAATAATACAACTGACTATGATGTAGAGACCCGCGCTCTGGACAGCATTTGGGGCGATATGGGTGGTTTCACTCAGGATGCCAATGATTTGATGGCTGGCGCATCTGCTGCTCTGGACATCATTAATTCAGAAGGAGCAGGTGGTGTACGTAATGCAATTCAACAGGTTGGCCCTATGTGTGGAGCCTGCCACGATGCATACCGAGCTGAATAAAAAGTTATTAGTTTAATAATTGCATCAATAAAAAAAAGGCAGCGAAAGCTGCCTTTTTTATTGTCTGCCAATTTCTCAGTTATTTAATTTACTTCCAGGAAATTTAATTCCCTCATTCTCTGAAAAAAAACGCTGCCAGTGCTTCCCGGTCTTCCTGGCTTAGTCTGCTGGTATGGTCAATCACATCCAGCATCTCTCCGCCTACCTGTTCGAAGTTTGCTGTGAATCCATCTTCCAGGAAATAAACAAAGTCTTCATAGGAATAAGCGCCCAATCCATCCGGTGTCAGCGCCGCAGAAGCCACACCTTCCTGCCCGGCAAATTCATTACTTAAATCGGTAATCCCCAGAGCGTTTCTGGGGGTATGACACTCACCACAGTGGCTGAAGTTTCTGGCCAGATAAGCACCACGCTGAACCTGTTCATCATTGCCGACTGCCGGAGCTTCCCCTTCCATGAAATCAGCCATAATATTCCAGCCACTCATCATCCAGCTAAATTGCCAGGCTGGCAGGTCATGCGCGGGAGGCTCACTGTTAATTGGCGGCAGGGTCACCATGTAAGCGGCTATATCCAGTACATCTTCATCCGTCATGCCCCGGTAAGAGCGATAGGGAAATGCCGGCCAGTAAAATCCACCCCCAGGACTGCGACCATGTTTAATAGCCAGAATAAAATCACGTCCAGTCCAGCCGCCAATACCGGTCTCTTCATCAGGTGTGATATTGGGCGTGGAAAAAGTACCACCAAAAGGCGATTCAATAATATAACCACCGGTTGGGCCTTCGGCATCATCTACTTGATGACAGGCTGCACAGCCAGCTGCGTTATAAAGATATTCCCCATTGGCAATAGCTTCAGCCGTAACCGGAATTTCAGGATTGCCCACACGTGGCAATCCGAATACCCAGTAAAGGACAGCTACTACGACGACCAGTGAAACCAGCAATGATACAAACTTTTTATTCATGAACTTACCTTCCAGGTGTTTTACTTTTTAATTTTTATTTAAAGATAATTCTATACTGAATCTAGCACTCAAATTTGAAAATAATTTGACCTAATTTTGTGCTTTCTGTCTTTCCCTGAATTCTAGCTTGGACGCCTTTCTTTTCTGAATTGTCGATGCTACTTCCGAGCCAATGTGAGCTTCTCCCCTGGCCGTGGCCAGATCTATCTGTTTCTGCCGCTCTTTAAAGGCCGATTTTTGTGTTTCACTTACTTTATCAAAACAGCGCGGACAACTGACTCCTTTTTCATAATAGGGACTAAGCTTATCTTCTTCTTTAATGGGAAGACGACAGGCATGACACTGATCATAATCACCCTTTTCCAGCGCATGGTTCACTGCCACCCGGTTATCAAACACAAAGCATTCACCCAGCCACATTGATTCTTCTTCAGACACCTCTTCTAGATATTTAAGAATACCACCCTGCAGGTGGTAAACCTCGTCAAAACCTTTTTCTTTTAAATAAGCTGTGGATTTTTCACAACGGATGCCACCCGTACAGTACATGGCTATTTTTTTATGTTTGCCAGGATCTAGATTTTTTTCAACATATTTCGGAAATTCGCGAAATGATGTTGTAAGAGGATTAACAGCATTTTTAAAAGAGCCGATTTCGACTTCATAATCATTACGTGTATCAATTAATAAAACTTCAGGGTCCGAAATTAAATCATTCCATTGTGAGGGAGGAATATGGGTGCCAACCTTGCGGTTAGGGTTTATATCTTCGACACCCATGGTGACGATTTCCTTTTTTAGTTTGACCTTGCTGCGATAAAAAGGATAAGAGTCGTCATAGGATTCCTTGTGTTCCATATCTCGCAGACGCGGGTCTGATTTCAGCCACTGCAAGACAGCATTGATGCCTTCCCGAGTGCCGGCAATGGTGCCATTGATGCCTTCGTTGGCCAGCAGTAATGTGCCTTTAACCTGGTTTTTAAGCATTAAATCCAGCAGAGGTTGCTGTAGTGCCTGATAATCATCTAACCTGGCAAAATGATACAGGGCACAGACAACTATGGATTGATCAGTTGGCTTTGTCATGGTATTCCCTTGCGATTCGGAGCGTAAATCCGGAGCAAAATTTTGAGGCGGGATTATAGCAAAATTGCTCAAACTGGAAAGTTTGGCCAGACAGGTTAATGTTTTATGTCAAATAATTGATACTCTCCGCTATCCCATAAAGTCCAATAGCATGAAGAGGGATTACTTTCTGTGACCTTCACCAGTATGGAAACTGGTGTCGAGCTTACAGGGATGTATCAATTGTGGATAGCTATCAGGTTTTATTCCAACCAATCCAGTGACATCTCGACTAAATCACCCTGGGCAGACCAGGGTATGCTGGCCAGCAACGGAGCTTTTAATCGTGTCTGTAATGTTTCAAGATTTTCATGAAACGCCGTCATATCCGGATCAAGTTGATTCGCTATCCAGCCATGCAACCTGACATTTTCATGGGCCAGAGCAATTTCGGTGAGGAGTGCGTGATTCAAGCAGCCCAGTTTCATGCCTACCACCAGAATCACCGGTATATCCAGGCCCTTAACGATATCGCCGACAAATTCCTGTTGATTCAGGGGAACCCGCCAACCACCTGCACCTTCTATCAATGTCAGGTCAGCGCCTTTTGCAATTATTTGCTGACAATGCCTGGCCAGGTCATCAGCGTGGACTGAAATTTTTTCATTTTCCGCTGCAATATGAGGCGCGATAGCCTGTCTTAAACAGACCGGATTAATTTCACTATAGCTCAACGTCAGTGAACAATGTTTTTGCAGCAACAGGGCATCTTCATTCTGCAGTTCTTTAACTGATTGTTTAGCGTATAGCTCAGCACCGGCAGCAAGCGGTTTTATGGCAGCTGTTTTAAGCCCCTTTTTATTAGCAGACTGCAACATGCTACAGGTGACAAAGGTTTTACCTGCATCGGTATCTGTACCCGTGACAAAATATGTAGCAGGTAAAGCCATTAACACTGCCCTTTCAGGTAGAAAACCTGGTAGGTGACCGGGATGCCTCTTTCCCTGTCATGGTTTTGTTCAAATATTTCCTTAAATCTTAAAATTTTACTGCGTCCGCCAAGCCCCTGCCTCTGACCTGCAATCTTATTGCTTGCGCCAATGGATTTTAATTCCTGCGCTAACTGTTCAAAATTCTGATAGTAGGAAACGATAGATTCTGTTTTAAGATCGATAGCGTTAAAACCTGAAGTTGCCATAACCTGTTGTATAAAGGCATCCGGTTGAAAACGATTTACATGCTGACAGGAGTCCACTGTTCGCCAGGCTCTGCTGACTTCCTGTAATGTTTCGGGACCAAAGGTTGAGATATAAAAACCTCCCTGAGATTCGAGCACGCGTTTCATTTCATTAAATAATCGTGGGTAATTCTGACACCACTGAATCGACAGGCTGGAAAAAACCAAATCAAAACTTTTATCTGCAAACGGTAAAGATTCAGCATCCGCACACACTGCCATATCGTTGAAACTGCCTGCATTGTTGGCATGCAAAGAGAAGCGCAGCATTGCTTCGGCTATATCAAGGCTGATGATTTGCGCATTGGGATAAAGTTTATGTAAGGCCGCCGTGCAATATCCTGTTCCGCTTCCCAGATCCAGTACCCTTGAAATACTGCTGTCCTGGGATAAAGTTGACAATAGCTGATCAGCAACCCGGCGTTGCAGAGAGGCATATTCATCATAACTTTCAGCAGCCAACGAAAATGCCCGCGCAATTTGTTTTTTTTCTATCCTGTATTCAGCCTGCATCATTAATTAATTCCTGAGCCAATATGGGCTGAATTTTTTCCAGTGCTTCGAGCAAGAGTAGTACCTGCTTTTCGGTATGGCTGGCACTGAAGGTGATACGTAGTCTTGACGTACCCGACGGAACAGTTGGGGGACGTATTGCGCTTACATAAATGCCTTCATCTTCCAGAAGCTTGCTTGCCTGTATACTGATTAGAGGATCACCCAGAATTAACCCCTGAATCGGTGTTAAGGAGTCTGTTAAATTCAGGCCCAGTTCCTGGCAATGAGCTCTGAACATCTGAATCATTTCCTGTAGCTTTTCCCGACGCCAGTTTTCATGTTGAACCAGTTTTAAACTGGCTCGTGTTGCCTCAGCCAGGGCCGGAACCATTGCAGTGGTATAGATATAAGGACGACAATATTGAATCAGGTGTTCTATTAACTCGGTACTACCAGCACCACAAGCTCCCTGCGTCCCGAAGGCCTTACCCCATGTCC
>JAYPJO010000095.1:6957-7974 GCA_038128465.1 Gammaproteobacteria bacterium | reverse complement strand
CTGTTGGCCGGGTAGAGCCACTCAACGCCACGCTCAGTAACAACAGCATCGTCCTCTAAAGGAATACGAATCTTGGCGTTATCCCAATCAGGATTCGCAGTATAGGCAAACAATTCAATGGAAATCAGCGTACCCGGTCTTAATTCATAGGTGAGTTGCTCCGGGTTAAAAAATGCCAGTGAGGGGCCAATACCATGTCCCCAGTTGCCAACGGAGTGGGGGCCAATAACAATATCCGTCACGTCCGAATCATTGCCAGGCTGGTTGAACTCGATCTGGTTGAAACCTGCAGCAGTTATTGCTTCCCAGGTGGCATCAAGGGCAATCTGGGCTGTGGCCGCCGGCTTGATGCTGGCCTACATGAGATCCCTGACTTCGACAGCTCGGTTAAAGGCATGTTGCAGGCCCTCGGGGGCATCGGTTTCTCCTTCGCGCAGAACATACGCAATTCTCTTCATGTCGGTATAAAAATCCAGGTAACCCACGCCCCAGTCGAGCATGAGCAAATCGCCAGGTTGAATTATTCTGTCTGACGAAGTGGCTTCTATGCCCTGCGGTCCGGTTAACTGCTGATCAGACATCCACCAGGCGACATCCTCCAGCGTTGTTACACCTGGTGTAATCACTTCATTGGAAAAGGCCCGTTCAGCAATCTCCCGGCTAATCTCACCGGCTTCAGAAAATGTAGCAATTTCTATTGCAGTACGGGTGGACCGAAAATCTGAAACAAAACGTTCGGCCGAAACAAGACGGTTTCCGTATGTGCCCAGAACCTCTCTGAGATGCAGATAGGATGTATGTGACAAACCGTCAGCTCCACCAATGGAGCTTGCCATGTTCACACCAATACGTGCGGGGTCACGAGCAGCCACGTATTCAGAAAGCTCATCAGCACCGCCAAAATAGTCGTAGACACCACATTCCTCCAGTCGATAGCCTTCAGCGCCCAGAACAGCACGCTCCACACGGCCGCCCTGTGAGGTGAAAATATAATATGCCCAGCCGCCGACATAGCCT
>JAYPJO010000095.1:5254-6947 GCA_038128465.1 Gammaproteobacteria bacterium | reverse complement strand
CGGATCAAGATTGCCTTCCCGCATTACCACGATCCACATGTCCAGGTTATTTTCCTGCATGGCGGTGGGCATGATGAGGTCAAATTTTTCTGCTCGAATCTGGCACATGCGCTCCCAACGGGCTCGGGCTTCCTGGGAGTAGGCAGGTGCAGTGCATAGTGCGAACAGTAAAGTAAGTAAGGTGGTAATGGCTAAAAGCTGTTTAATCATGATTATCCGGCAGACTGTTACAGACTGTTAAAAGGGCAGTGAATTCAGAAGGCAGCTTATAAAATATTTCTATCTTAAACAAATTCGAAGATATGGATCGCTGACATAGCGTGATGTAATTTTTTATTATTTGGCTGGAATAAATTTTTATATCAAAAACTAATTTCCCTTGAGCTTATTTGAATACCATATTTACAAACTTTGGTTTATATTCATCCCATCATATTTTTTGCACATTTGGATTTGGTTTCTGACTGTCTTCAAAAAGAGGATTTGAATTTGAAAATCATAAAAATTATCAGCCTGGTAATTGGCATGCTGGTTACCAGTTCAGCAGCATGGTCTCAGTCTGCCAATGAATGGGAATCAGGGGAGCAGATTTACGAGAAAGTCTGTCAGTATTGCCATACTACTGATGTCGGTCCGGTGTTAACCGGTCGTAATCTGCCAGCTGTTTATTTCGCTACCATAGCCCGCAGTGGATTAAATGCAATGCCTGCTTTCCGTCCTTCAGAGCTTTCAGCGGACGACCTGGAAAAGGTTGCAAATTTCCTCAGTGAAAGTACTGGCGAGGCAAACTGATGAGTACAGAATTTTCCAGGCGTCAGAGCCTCAAGTTAATGGCAGGTGCTGGTCTATTTTCAGCTATGCCGGCTGCCGCAGTCAGCGAACTGGTGACTCCTATTAATACAGAGCCAGTTCATGCTTATGTCATTGCTGGTGAGGGAAGCGCCAATAACGCTTTTGTGCAGGCTGTAACAAAAACGCTTGCTGTGAACGTTTTTGATCTGACTCATAAACGCCATGAGAGCATCCTGGCATTGTCACAATTACCAAAAGGCACACTGATTCTGGGGCTGGTTAATGAAGCCGAAAAAGTATTAATTGATGCCCTGGTTCAGGATCGCAAAGGCCTGGTAAATACCACAGCCCGTGTTAATTACCTGGAACTTAATAATTCGAATGCAGCTATCCCCGAGCTTGCTGAAATGACTGTACTGACAGCGCTCAGTAAAACAAATGCTGGGAATGTGGAGCAACTACCCGCTGGTGATTCAACTGCAGCATCTTTAATCAGGTTTTACGCGTATGTGTAGGTCTGTTTACCAGGACTTACTGTTACCAATTTTTCAGGAGATTTTTTAAATGGCCGAGTTTACTGTTCTACCAAATGGTGTTTCTGCCGAAGAATTTGCCAATGCTATTGATGAATATGCTGCAATTGTAGGCGATGAAAATGTTTTTGTTTCCGCTGAAAGTATAAACAGCTACAACAAAATCATGATTCCGGCGGAAAACTATGATCATGCCCCGTCGGGCGCTCTGGCACCGGCGAGCACTGAAGAGGTTCAGGCTATAGTTGGTGTCTGCGACAAATACAATATCCCGGTATGGCCGGTTTCTTCCGGCAAGAACTTTGGTTATGGCACCGCCGCCTGTGCCACACGCGGCCAGATGATTCTCGATTTACGTCGTATGAACC
>JAYPJO010000095.1:0-5244 GCA_038128465.1 Gammaproteobacteria bacterium | reverse complement strand
TGATGTCAATGCAGATCTGGCTACGGCGCTAATTGAACCGGGCGTGACTTACCAGCAACTCAAAGATTATCTGGTTGAAAATAATATCCCACTATGGCTTTCCCCACCGGCTCCATCATCCATTGTGAGCCCGGTAGGAAACGCTGTAGACAGGGGGGTTGGTTATACTCCGTATGGCGATAATTTTATGTTTCAGTGTGGCATGGAAGTGGTGCTGGCCAATGGTGAAGTGTTACGCACTGGCATGGGAGCTATGCCCAACTCAACCACCTGGCAGGTATTCAAATGGGGCTATGGGCCTTATCTGGATGGTATTTTCACGCAATCGAATTACGGCATTGTGACTAAAATGGGGATGTGGCTGATGCCACAACCACCAGCCTTCAAGCCCTTTGTTATCCGTTTCCCCAATGACGAGGATATTGTCAGGGCCGTAGAAATAATGAGGCCCCTGAGAATCAACCAGATCATTCCAAATGGCGTTGTATTTGCACATGCACTTTGGGAAGGCGCGACTGAAGTGGTGCGCGCTGACTATTACCAGGGTGAAGGTGCTATTTCCGATGAAGCTGTTGAACAAATGAAATCCGATCTGGGTATGGGGGCATGGAATATCTATGCTGGCCTTTACGGAAGCCCGGAACAGATAGAAGTGAACTGGAATATTGTCCAGGGCGCATTCGCCGGTACTGGCGCGATAATCCAGGAAGAAGACGAAATGCAGGGGAACGGGGCATTCGAATACCGCGCACAATTAATGCGAGGCGACATGACTCTGAAGGAATTCGGCCTGTATAACTGGCGTGGTGGCGGCGGTTCTGCCTGGTTTGCGCCGGTAGCTCAGGCTAATGGCAGTGAAGCGCTTGAGCAAATGGTGCTGGCCAAGGAGATTTTGGGCAAATATGGTTTTGACTATGTCGCTGAGTACATCATCGGCTGGCGTGAAGGTCATCATATTATTGACCTACTGTTTGACCGAACTAATCCTGAGGAACTGGACAAAGCCAACCAGTGTTTTGAAGAACTGCTGAATGAATTTAGCCAGCGTGGCTGGGGATCTTACCGGACTAACATTGCCTTCATGGATCAGGTTGCTGATTCATTCGGGCCGGTGAAGAAAGACGTCAATCAGCGTATCAAACTTGCACTGGATCCAAAAGGCATTATTGCGCCAGGAAAATCCGGCATCTATACCTGAAATACCTGAGCATGCTGCTATCTTCAGTTTGCCGATTAGTGAATAATGTTCACTGGTTGGCAGACCGATGGTAGATTGTATTCATGCTGTTTCATGAAAAAAGCTTTAACAGGGCTGTCGAGCTCGGCGCTTACCCCTTCGAAGTCTTACCTGAAGATTCAAATATTGTAGATAAAGAGAAATGGCGTCCTGCTGTTTCCTTTCAGTCCTATACCGGCTCGGATAAGCTTCTGGCACAGGCAACCAATACCTATTTATCCTATCTGCATACCTTTGCGGAAGGCGATATAGCACCGCAAAAGGCACCTGTCCCCGACTCTCTTGAGCGCAGGGCTATCGATATAAAGGGCGCCTGTTATTTTCTGGATGCTTCTCATGCCGGTATTTGTGAAATTCCTGAACTGGCCTGGTTAAGCGATACTCCCCATGAAGACCACAGCCATGCCATTGTGATCATGGTGGCTTATGGACGTTTGCCAGAACAGGAAAACCTGGCGCATGAATGGGTGTCGGGCGCAGAGCACGATATCGCCCGTATGCGTTGTGCTGAGCTGGGTGCGTCAGTGTCAGGTTATATCCGTAACCTGGGTTTCAGGGCCAGATCCCACATTGAAGGGCATACCTTGCTGGATCTTGATCGACTGGCAGTGTTATCAGGCATAGCAGAGAGAACTGCCGATGACATCAATATACAGAGTCCTTTTCTGGGAAGAGATTTTGCGATTGGTGTTATTTCAACTAATTATGAGCTGGCTATCGATACACCCTTTGTAGCAGGTGCCCGGGTAAACAGATTCAGTTACTGGCGAGGCGTAAATGGGGCAATGTCTGCCCGTGAAATTAACAGAAGAAGCAAGCGCCAGAGTCACCTCAGTCATTATCCGATGGAGCAGGTAAAACGGGTGGAGCGGCCAACCACGCTGATACTGGATGATGAAGTACCCCGGGTGCCAAAGCGGGCCAATTTTTTTGTCCGCGCGGCACATGGTGACCTTGGTGAGAAGGCGCAAAAAGAAGTGACGCGTTTTGCCTACAAGCAGCCGATGACCGGTGGCATGATGCCTCTGCTGAGATTTCTGGCCACTAAACAGGAAGGGGATGTCGCTTCACAGCAAAGTACTGACATGAATGATCCGGTTGCAAATGCCCGGGCGCTGAAATCTCTGGCCTATCATCTTGGCGCTGATCTGGCTGGTATTTGTGAGGTGCCTCGTTATGCCTGGTATAGCCATCATGTCGATGGCAGGGAGATTCAACCCTATCACAGCTATGCTGTGGTCATGCTCATTGACCAGGGACATGGCACCATGGAGGGGGCCAGTGGTGATGACTGGATATCAGGCGCACAATCCATGCGTGGCTATCTGCGAGGAGCTGAAATTGCCGGCATCATGGCAGAATTTCTGCGCTCAAAAGGACATCCGGCACGTCCACATACCCAGGCAGACAGTGATGTTCTTCATATTCCTCTGGTTCTTTGGGCAGGCCTGGGTGAACTCAGTCGTATTGGTGAACTGGTGTTAAATCCCTACGTTGGGCCCCGTTTCAAATCAGTGGTACTGACCACAGATATTCCTCTGGAAGTGGACAAGCCGATTGATTTTGGCCTGCAGTATTTTTGTGAAAATTGCCTCAAGTGTGCCAGGGAATGCCCGGTAAGTGCCATACCCTTCAGGGAAAAGGTCATGTTTAACGGTTACGAGATCTGGAAGCCAGATGTTGAACGTTGCACCCGATACCGGGTTACTAATCAAAAGGGTTCTGCCTGTGGCCGCTGTATGAAAACCTGCCCCCTGAACAAAGTGATTACAGCGGATGGGTCGTTTATTCACCGAATCGGGACATGGCTGGGTATTCATGCTCGCTGGCTGAAGCCTATCATGGTGCCAATTGCCGTGTTTTTTGATGATTACCTGGGTTACGGTAAACGTAACCTGATCAAGAAATGGTGGCTGGATCTGGAAATTGTAGATGGTGTCAGCGTGATACCGAAAGCCAGTAACGAACGCGATATCAATCCGGAGAAGGATACCTCTGGTGAAAAATCACCAGTAGGCTATTATTCAGCTAATGTTATGCCGGCACCGAATGCAACGGAGACGGTTTTGCTGAACCACCGTGATGCCATCAAACGGGCTGCCGAGATCGAGACGGTCAGCGCAGCAAGGCAGCGGTATAAAAATAATGGTCAAAAGCCGCTGCACTATATTCCGACAAAATCCATTTAGGTATGCTTTACAAGGATAATCTTGGTCTGCTTGTTTAGTTTGTTTGTTTTGGATAAGGTTTATTTTCACTCGGTGTTGTTTATCAGTAATTAATACGGTAAACACAAATTAAGGATAAGCAATGAGTAATTCGTCTTTTAAACCGGGAAGACATTTCCTGCAGATTCCCGGTCCTTCCAATGTGCCCGACAGTGTCCTGCGTGCCATGGCGCAGCCGGTGATTGATCATCGGGGACCCGAGTTTCCGGCACTGACCTTCGATATTCTTGAACAGATAAAACCGGTCTTTAATACAGAATCACCCGTGTTTATTTATCCGGCATCCGGTACGGGTGGCTGGGAGTGTGCCCTGCTCAATGCCCTGTCTCCGGGTGATCGGGTGCTGGCTTTCGAGACCGGGCATTTTGCCACCTTGTGGAAGGAAGTGGCAGACAGGCTGGGTCTGGATGTGCAGTGGGTTGCTGGTGACTGGCGCCATGGTGTAGACCCGGAAAAAGTGGAGGAAGCCCTGAGTGCTGATACAGGGCATGAGATCAAGGCAGTGCTGGCGGTTCATACCGAAACATCCACGGGTGTGACCAGCCGGATTGACAGGATCAGGCAGGCAATAGATGCCGCAAATCATCCTGCACTGTTTTTTGTGGATGCAGTATCTTCACTGGCATGTACCGAGTATTACCATGATGAATGGCAGGTTGACGTTACGGTAAGCGGTTCCCAGAAAGGTCTCATGCTGCCACCCGGGCTCAGTTTTAATGCTGTCAGTGAAAAAGCCCTGGCGGCATCAAAAGCCTCTGCTTCCCAGCATTCCTACTGGCGCTGGGACGCCATGCTGAGCTTTAACGAAAAGGGTTATTATCCTTATACGCCAAGTACCAACCTGCTTTATGGTTTACAGGAAGCCCTGTCTCTCCTGCACAGGGAAGGTCTGGACAATGTCTTCGCCCGCCATCGGCGTCTGGCTGAAGCGACCCGACGTGCAGTGGCAGGCTGGGGACTGGAAAATCTTTGCCTGGATCCTGAAGAGTACTGTAATTCAACAACCGCTGTACTGGTTCCTGATGGGCATGATGCTGACGCACTGCGCAGTCTTATTCTGGAGAATTTTAATATGTCACTGGGTACTGGCCTGGGCAAGATGAAAGGTAAAATTTTCAGAATCGGCCACATCGGTGATTTTAATGAGCTGATGATGGCCGGGACGCTTGCCGGCGTTGAGATGGGACTGAAAATGTCAGGTATGCCTTATCAGCAAGGCGGAATCAATGCGGCACTGGACTATCTGGCAAGTTAACCATATCAGACAAGAAAAAGAAGAATAAGAAGGACCACTCATGGATGCTTCTACAGCAGTAAGTACCAGCGCTACAATTTCACTGTTAGGCTTTGCAGTCGTGTTTTTTCTTTTTTTGTTTGTGATAGCAAAATTGAAATTGGATTGATTTTTTTCCCTTCTTATTAACAAAAAGCTGTTTTGATTTATTCCGGGGGTGCCGCAGAACAACTTTATCGATGCCTTTGAAAGTGGTTTTGGCAATACGCTGGGTTCTATCGGGGTTGTTATCGTCCTGGGATCAATTATTGCTGAAGCCTTGAAACATACAGGCGCTATCCAGGTGATCACCAGGTCAATGGTGAACCTGGTGGGCAGCAACCGTATGCCGCTGGCGCTTACCCTGACCGGATTTGTCATCGGTATCGCCATTTTTTCTGATGTTGCCTATGTCATATTAAACCCACTTGTTCATTCTGCCGCCAAGACCATGGGTGTAGGCATTACAACCATGTCAACCGGTCTGGTTGGGGCTTTGCAGCTGA
>JAYPJO010000094.1:2059-8006 GCA_038128465.1 Gammaproteobacteria bacterium | reverse complement strand
CTGGGTCGTTCTTCCTGCAGAACTCGTAAAAATTCCGGTTCAAGTATTGCCTCATCAATATTACTCATGGCTGACTGCCAACGAGCAGGCATATTGGGTGCCAGTCCGGCAAACATGTCCCTGACTGCATCTGTAATATGTGGTTCAAAAGGGTTCTGCTGAATTCTGTTAAGCGCAGCAATTAACCGTGTGGTTGCAGAACTTACTCTTGGTACTGAGCCATGGCCTGGTTCATCTGTTGCAACCAAACGCAGCCAGTAAGGCCTTTTCTGTGCGACTTCAATTTCTAGCTGAATCTGATCATTTTCCATCAGAGTAGCGCCACCACCTTCATTGAGGAGGTAGCCCACTCCTTCAAAAATTTCGGGACGGTTTTCAATCAGCCAGCCTGCACCAAAGAAACCACCTGCTTCTTCATCAGCGGTAGCCATAAAAATTACATCGCGGTTTAACCGGATATTATTTCTGTGTAGATACAAAAATGCTTCCAGATGCATTATGCCCAGCGATTTCGTATCTGACGCTCCCCGTGCATAAATCATCCCATCCCTTATCACAGCATCCAGCGGATCAGTGTCCCAGTACTCTCTTGTAGCAGGTACCACGTCAATATGATGGAGTAAAACCAGAGCAGGTTCATCGCCTCCTTCCAGTCGGGCCCAGATATTCCCACGCCCGGGAGCCGATTCAGCAGTCTCATAATCAATTCCTGCTTCCTCAAATATGCGCTGAAAAAAAGAAACTCCACGGCTTTCATTACCTGGCGGATTAATCGTGTCGATTTCCAGGTATTCAATGAGACGCTCAAGTGGAACATTCTGAGCAAAGGCTGGAGGCATAATCGCCAGTAAAAATAAGGAGATAAGAGTAAAGATTTTATTTTTCATAAGGGGTAATCAAAACTGAACAAACATTTAAGAATTAATGAAGGGCAAGGAGTCAGAGTATGATTTACTCTGACTCCAGGTTAAAAACTGTTATGCCAGAGCGTTTTCAAACAAGTTTAATAAACGGCTCCAGGCACGTTCAGCCTGGCCTTCATGATAAACAGCGCTGTCTGGTGGACACCAGCCATGCAAGGTGCCTTCATAGACTTCTATTTCTGCCGGCACATCAGAAGCAGCAAAAGCTTTCCTGAGAATATTTTTCACTTCAGGTTCTGCCTCATCATCATTTGCTGCAACACAGATCAGCATGCTGGCATCCATTTGCGGGATCAACAGATGAGGGCTATTAGCTTCATCAGTTGCCAGACCACCACCATGGAAAGTTGCACCTGCCCCCATTCGGCTATTCGTACCAACTGTACGCATTACCATTGGTCCACCCATGCAATAACCCGTAGTCCCCATTTTGCGATTACTGTCAACAGAATCCTGAGCATCAAGAAACTCCACAAAGGCAGCAGCGTCGGTAACATGGGTATCAGCATTTAACATGCCAAACATGGGGAAAACGGTATCTCTGACAGCAGGATCCTGAAAGCTTGCACCTTCTTCAATAACCGGAGCCCTAGCGCTACGATAGAAAGGATTGGGTACCAGTACCGAATAACCAGACTGTGCCAAACGTCTAGCCATCATCTCAAAAGCTGGACGTAAACCCAGAATATCTGTCCAGATTAATACAGCTGGATGTTGACCAGTCGATGGTCGAACAAAATAAGAATCCGCCACACCATCAGGTGTTTCGATATCAACATAGGATTCTGTAATTGTCTGAGCATTAGCTACTGGTGGCAGCATCATTGCCAGACCAGCACCTGCAGCCGCTTTACCTAACTGACGGCGGCTTAAATCGGGATTGGATTTAAAAAAAGCTTCGTTTTCTTCTACGGTCCTCAAATCACACATAAGTATCACACCCTTGTTAATTTTGATGTGGTTAAATTACTACGATTCGAAAAAAATTACACTAGTCTGGAAGAAATAAACGTCTGGGCTTTACGCGTCCATTCTCCATAATCTCGCCAATACCAATAAAAGCATCTTCATCATAAAGACGCACCAGACCTGATGACGGAAGATGCCGAGTGATGACGGCCTGCCCCTGCATCACATATTCTGCAGTAGATCCTGGCAAAACCACGGCAGGTAGTTCCTGAATAGCAGCATCTGAGGGCATCAGCAATTGATCCAGTTCCTCAATTCTGTCTTCACCCATGTACTGCAAGAGCTTTTCATAAGTAACTGCCTGATCCAGTGCAAATGGACCGGCCCTGGTACGACGCAGCGCACAGACATGCGCTCCAACACCAAGCAGATCACCAAGATCATCAGCCAGAGTCCTGATGTAGGTCCCCTTGCTGCAATCAACCTGCAGCTCCAGCAGACCAGCATCATAGGCCAGCAGTTGAATTTCATATATGAAAACTTTACGGGATTTACGTTCAACAGTTTTACCCGCACGAGCGAGTTTATAGAGAGGCGTACCCTGGTGCTTCAGAGCAGAGTACATGGACGGTACCTGCTGTATCTCTCCACGGAAATTTTCCAGAGCAGACTCAATGTCAGCTGATGTTAGCGAAGTAAAATCCTGACTGGATAATACTTCACCTTCAGCATCACCTGTGCTGGTTTTGACACCGAGTTGAATTGTAGCGATATAGGCTTTGTCAGAATCGAGCAGAAACTGGGAAATCTTGGTTGCTTCACCAAAACAAAGTGGCAGAACGCCTGTTGCAAGTGGGTCCAGACTCCCCGTATGTCCGGCTTTAGCCGCCTGAAATATTTTTTTTACTTTCTGCAGACTTTTATTGGACGACTCCCCGGCTGGTTTGTCCAGAACCAGAATTCCAGAAACAGCTCTGCCACGTCTTTTTCTCATATAACTCAGTTTAGCCTGTGGAACCTAATCTTTATTATCACTGGCAATGGCTTCATCAATGAGATCCGACAGAAACCTGCCGCGATTCAGACTGTTGTCATATGTGAAGCTCAGTTTTGGGGTGGTTCTGAGATTGGCAGTTTTCGCCAGTAGGCTACGTAAATAACCCGAAGCCCGGTTCAGGGCTTTAATACTTTCTATAATTTCTTCATCAGAATTCTTGCCCAGAATGGTGACAAAAACTTCTGCATAAGATAAATCACGACTGACCTTGGCTCCCGTTACGGATACCATCCCCACTCGTGGATCCCTGATCTCTGACTGAATCAGCAACGCCAGCTCTTTCTTGAGGAGATCAACGATTTTATTATTTCGATTGGAAGGTTTTTGCATAAAAATTTATTGGAAAATTGAAAATAGTTTTGAATGTTGTTCGGATAAGAATAAAACCAAAAGATATTCTTTGAAAGCGTCTTGAGCGCAGCGTTAAATAAATTCGAGGAAGCGTTACGAGCATAGCCATAACGAGGCGGAAGTGAGATTTAGTGAGGGAGCTTACAAATCAGTAAGTGACCGATCTGAATTTTACTTCCAACGAAGTAATGGCAAGCGCAGTAGCTTCCACTCCTACAGAGAGCGAGCCACCTCTTTTGTCTCGTACACCTCGATCTTGTCGCCAACCTTAACATCCGTATAATTCTTAACACCTATACCACACTCCATACCATTTCTGACTTCGTTTGCCTCATCCTTAAAGCGACGCAGTGATTCCAGTTCCCCTTCATATATAACAACATCATCACGCAGTACACGAATAGGTTTATTTCGGTAGACGGTACCTTCTATGACCATACTACCTGCGATTGATCCAAATTTTGGAGAATTGAAAATATCGCGCACTTCTGCCACACCAAGTATCTCTTCCTGAAGATCCGGAGCCAGCAAACCACCCAGAACAGCTTTAACGTCATCAATCAGGTTATAAATGACACTGTAATAGCGTAGTTCAAGCCCTTCATTTTCGACAAGAATTTTTGCTGATTTATCTGCGCGCACATTAAAACCGATGATTGATGCATTGGAAGTCTGCGCTAATTGTGCATCTGTTTCTGAAATACCACCGACACCTGATGAAATAATATTCACAGAAACTTCATCATTACCCAAACCTGTCAGAGCTGATGTAATGGCTTCCAGCGAACCTCGTACATCGGTTTTCAGAACAATGTTAAGGACTTTGACATCATCTTTGCCCATAGTGGCAAACATGCCTTCCATCTTGGCAATTTGCTGTTTTGCAATCTGGTTCTCACGGAATTTTTCACGACGAAACTCAGCAACTTCCCTCGCTTTTCTTTCATCTTCAACAACAAAGAATTCATCTCCGGCTTCTGGTGTACCATTCAAACCCAGTATTTCGACAGGAATAGATGGCCCGGCTGATTTAATCTGTTTGCCATTCTCATCCACCATGGCTCTAACCCTGCCATATTCATGACCAACCAGGAGGATATCGGAATTTTTAAGCGTGCCATTTTGTACCAGCACTGTAGCAACTGCGCCACGTCCTTTATCGAGACGTGATTCAATAACCACACCTTTGGCTGGGCAATCCACTACCGATTTCAGCTCCAGAATTTCAGCTTGTAGCAATGCTGCTTCAAGCAGATCCTGAATACCCTGTCCGGTGTGAGCAGAAACTTCCACAAATTGGGTATCGCCACCCCAGTCTTCAGGTGCCAAACCTTTAGCAGAGAGTTCACTTTTAACTTTTTCAGGATCAGCGCCTTCTTTATCAATTTTGTTGACCGCAACCACTATTGGCACTTCAGATGCCTGTGCATGCTGGATAGCTTCTTCCGTCTGTGGTTTAACGCCATCATCAGCCGCAACCACCAGAATGACGATGTCGGTGGCCTGTGCTCCGCGTGAACGCATGGCACTGAAAGCAGCATGGCCGGGCGTATCAAGAAAGGTCAGCATGCCATGTTCGGTTTCGACATGATAGGCGCCGATATGCTGGGTAATACCACCAGCCTCACCTTCAGTAACTGATGATTTTCGGATGTAGTCCAACAAGGATGTTTTTCCATGGTCAACGTGACCCATAACTGTGATAACTGGCGCTCTAGGTAGCTCTTCTCCATCATAACTGACAGACTCAACCAGATCTTCTTCAATTTTAGCATCCGAAATCGGTTTAGCTTTATGCCCCATTTCTTCAACCAGAAGAATCGATGTATCCTGATCCAATACCAGATTAATGGTTGCCATCACACCCATATTCATCAGTGTTTTAACCAGCTCAGCACCTTTGACTGACATGCGTTGAGCCAGATCAGACACACTGATTGCTTCGGGTATTTCTATTTCTCTGGAAATAAATTCGGTAGGTTTTTCAAATTTATGTTCTTTTTGTCCTTGACTTAACTTACGTGTACTACGGCGACGCCCACCCCCTACATCTTCATCTCCATCCAGAATAAAATCATCGGTGGGGCGAATCTTATTATATTTCCTGTCGTCAGCATGCAATCTGTCCTTGCGACGTGTCTGACCTTTTTTATTCTTGTCTTCATCAGTGCTGCTTTTAAAACTTTCTTTTTTAAGCGTGCCTTTTTTAAATTCCCGTCTGCCCTCAGGTTTACTTTCAACAGGTATTTTGGCGGCATCTGGAGCTGAAGCTTCAGTAACTTTCCCCTGTTCCAGTTGTTCTTTTTGCTCTTGCTGCTGATTTTTTTCCTGTTCGGCTGCTTCTTTAGCTTCCGCTTCCAAATGGGCTTTTTCAGCTTCCTGACGAGCTTTTTCTGCAGCCAGTTGGGCTTCCTCAACGCTGCGTTTTACATAGGTACGTTTCTTTCTAACCTCAACATTGACAGATTTACTCCTTCCCTGATTATCTGATGACTTCAGTGTACCAATGGTTTTTCGTTTCAAAGTTATTCGTTTTGGACTGGATTCAGCCGGACTGTCATCACCATGCTTGCCTTTTAGCGACATCAACAATGTACTTCTTTCTTCATTGGACAGAGAATCGCTTGCTTTTGTTTGGGGCAAGCCAGCTTCCTTGATCTGCTCGAGTAATCGCTCTTCTTGCACGCCAACCAGTTTGGCCAGTTCA
>JAYPJO010000094.1:0-2049 GCA_038128465.1 Gammaproteobacteria bacterium | reverse complement strand
TGGTTAAATCAGCCATTTATTTCCTCAATTACGTTTTTCTTAGTTGTCATTTATTGACAATTTTTGCTGTTTAAATCTTAAACATTATTCTCTAATATTACTCTTCAACGCTTTTTTCAACTTGCTCTTCCTGCTCATCATTTTGCTGTTCTTTTTGCTGTTCATCCTTCTGTTCATCCTGCTCATCAGCAAACCAGGGCGCACGTGCCGTCATGATTAATTGACCAGCACGCTCTTCATCCATACCCTCGACTTCCATTAATTCATCTATAGACAATTCCGCCAGATCTTCCATTTCTTTAACATGAATTTTTGCAAGACTCATGGCCAGCTCATTGTCCATGCCTTCCATATTCAGCAAATCATCTTTTATACCGGCGCTGCTTAACTCCTCCTCGGAAGCAATAGCTCTTGTCAACAGGGCATCTTTCGCTCTTGCCCGCAGTTCATCAGCAATTTCTTCATCAAAATCCTGTATTTCAGCGATTTCTTCCAAAGGCACATAGGCAATTTCTTCCAGGCTGGCAAAACCTTCCTGCACAAGAATTTCAGCAACATCCTCATCAACGTCCAGTGCTTCCATGAAATTGGAAACAGTACCGGCAGACTCTTCCTGCTGTTTTTCTGTTGCCTGTTCTTCACTCATGACATTGATAGTCCAGCCCGTCAGTTCGCTGGATAAGCGAACATTCTGACCATTACGACCAATCGCCTGAGCCAGGTTATCTTCAGCCACTGCGACATCCATGGTGTTGGTTTCTTCATCTACAACGATAGAGGCAACCTGTGCTGGAGCCATAGAATTGATAACCATCTGCGCCGGGTTTTCATCCCAAAGAATAATATCGATTCGTTCGTTGGCCAGCTCATTGGAAACTACCTGTACCCGTGATCCACGCATACCAACGCAGGCACCAACCGGATCTATACGACCATCATTGGTTTTAACCGATAATTTGGCACGTGAACCCGGATCCCTTGCAGCCGCTTTGATTTCAATAACCTCTTCGGCAATTTCAGGTACTTCAATCTTGAATAATTCTGTCAGCATTTCCGGTGCGGTCCGGCTTAACAACAACTGTGGTCCGCGAACCTCTTCCCTGTCCTCAACCAGCAAAGCTCGCAAGCGATCATTGATGCGAAAGGTTTCTCGCGGAATCAGATTTTCCCGTGGTAACAAACCTTCAGCGTTGTTGCCTAGATCAACAATCACATTATCACGCGTGACTTTTTTAACTGTACCAGTAACCAGTTCTCCCACTTTATCGGCATACTCACCAATTACAATTTCACGCTCCGCTTCCCGGACCTTCTGCACTATGACCTGCTTTGCTGTCTGCGCGGCAATACGACCAAACTCGACATTTTCTACTTTCTCTTTCCAGATATCTCCAGCAACAAGTTTAGGATCTTTCTCGTGAGCCTCTTCCAAAGTGAATTCTGAACCCAGCAAGGCCAGCTCATCGTCTGAAACCACTTTCCAAACACGATAAGTTTCATAATCCCCCGTTTCACGGTCGATGATAACTTCACATTCAGCCTCTTCGTCGACATAACGTTTTTTGGTGGCAGTAGCCAGGGCTGCTTCAATCGCAGTAAATATGACTTCTCTTGAGACACCTTTCTCATTTGAGACGGCATCTGCAACCATTAAGATTTCTGTGTTTATCATGATCTTGCTACCTTCATACTTGCGATATTAAATTCGCTTTTTCAATTAATTCATAAGGTAGGCTATATTCCTCGTCCCCTATGATTAAAACCACTTCATTGTCTGCTACCGCTTTTATCTGGCCGGTAAAATTACGTTGTCCTTCAAACGATTCTGTCAGCCTGAGTTTGGCGTGATAGCCAGCATATTGCTGAAACTGTTCGGGCTTGAACAGGATTCTATCCAGCCCCGGTGAAGACACCTCCAGGGTATATTCACTTTTTATCGGATCTTCCACGTCCAGCAAACTGCTTATTTGCCTGCTGGCCTGGGCGCAATCCTGAATGCCAATACCGCCTTCTTTATCCAGAAAAACACGTAAAGTACTGTGTTTGCCC
>JAYPJO010000093.1:849-8023 GCA_038128465.1 Gammaproteobacteria bacterium | reverse complement strand
TCAGCATGTCTGATAGCTTCCCTGGTTCGTTTCATGCCTTCCTGCTCAACAACATCGGTGCTTTCGTGTAATCCAGCTGTATCCACAACATTTACAGGCAGGCCATCAAGGTTAATAAACTCTTTCAATGTATCGCGTGTTGTACCGGGTATGTCCGTTACAATGGCACTTTGCTGTCCGCTTAACAGATTTAGCAAGCTTGATTTGCCGACATTAGGCTCTCCAACTATAACAAGGGATATTCCCTCCTGGAGTATGCTGCCGGTTTTTGCCTGCACCAGAATTTCATCCAATTTTACAAGTAAGTCTGCCAGCTTATTGTCAACATCAGATGATGCTAGAAAATCTATTTCTTCTTCAGGAAAATCGATAGCGGCTTCAACAAAGACCCGTAAGTCGATAACAGCCGCAACCATAGTATTAATAAGAACAGAGAATTCACCCTGGAGGGAGCGCAGGGCATGTCGGGCTGCAGTAACAGAGTGACTTTCAATCAGGTCAGCAATAGCTTCTGCCTGAGTCAAATCAATTTTACTGTTTAAAAAGGCACGCTCTGTAAATTCTCCTGGTCTGGCAATTCGGGCTCCAGCAGAGAGAACAGCATGCATAAGCTGATCAAGAATTATGGGGCCACCATGAGCCTGAAATTCAATAATATCTTCACCGGTGAATGAATTAGGAGCAGGGAAAAACAGACTGATACCTTGGTCAATTGTTTCACCATCTGCATCAATAAAGCTGGAAAAATGCGCTAGTCTGGCAGCAGGAACTAGACCGATGATTCGTGTAGAAATCTGTTTTACAAGTGGGCCGGAAACCCGAACGATACCAACTCCACCCTTGCCTGCAGGAGTGGCAATGGCACAGATGGTATCAGTGTTTTGATTACTGATAGTGGCCATGTTGTATCATTTTACGAAGCGGTTTTATTCTCGTAAGATTTATTCACGCTACGAATTATGTATGACTGTTGAAGTATGTTGAAGATATTACTAACCAGCCAGTACAAAACCAGACCTGCAGGAAACCAAAGGAAAAATACTGTAAAAATGACCGGCATTAACTTCATAACTTTCGCCTGTACTGGGTCTGTAGTAGTCAGTGGAGTCAGTAATTGAGAAATATACATGGATGCACCCATGACCAGAGGTAAAATAAAATAAGGGTCCATCACTGATAAATCGGTATACCAAAACATGAAAGGTGCCTGTCTTAGTTCAACGCTTTTCATTAATACCCAGTAAATTCCGATTAAAACAGGCATCTGCAACAACATTGGCAAGCAACCACCAAGCGGATTTACTTTTTCTTTTTTCCACAAGTCCATTTGCGCCTGCATGAGTTTTTGTTTGTCATCACCATAGCGGTCTTTTAACTGATTAATCTTAGGTGCCAGGCGTCTCATTTTTGCCATGGAGCGATAACTAGAAGCAGAAAGGCGCATGAAAAGAACCTTGATAACAATGGTCAGACCAATAATGGACCAGCCATAATTACCCAGCGCTCCATTAATTTGAGTGAGCAGCCAGAAGATAGGCTGGGCGATAAACCAAAGCCAGCCATAGTCAATGGTCAGATCTAGATCCTCATGGATTTCTTCAAGTCGATACTGATCTTTTGGTCCTGCCCAGAAACCTGCCTGGACTGTTTGAGTCTCACCGGGACTAACAGTAATTTCCGGACTGACAAAACCAATCAGGTATTCACCAGCACTGTTTTTTCGTGTGGTATATGTGTTTACTTGACCCTGTTCAGGAATCCAACTGCTTAAAAAGTAATGCTGGGAAAAAGCAATCCAGCCACCATTAACATTGTAAGCAGGTTCTCCCTGATCTATATCATCAAAATCTATTTTTTTGTAAGGGTCATCTTCCAGATTGATGGCTGCACCGAGAAAGTCTCTTAGTCCGAAGCCACCCACAGTGCTGGGGTCCGGTGCACCATCACGCTTGATATCACCAAACAGATTGGCCGACCAGGGTGATGCGCTTTGATTATCAATGATATATTCAACATTGATCAGGTAATCTTCAGCGGAAAAAGTAAAACGTTTTGTAACTTCTACCCCGACTGGATCAGTAAACGACAGGTCAACCACTAATTCACCCGTATCAATACTATAGCTGGCAGATTCGGTTTGATATACAGGCCGGCCATTACTATTACCATCAGGCCCATTTGCACCAATCAAACCGCTTCTGGAAACAAACACGCCGGTGTTATTGTTTTTAAGCAAGACGAAAGGGTTATCAGGTGCATCAAGACTGATTGGGTATTGTGGTAGAGCAATGGAAATGATGTCACCGCCAAGCAGATCAATGGAAACCTGATGGACCGGGGTGTTGACTGAGATTAATGATGAGCCATCTGAAAAATTGGATTCAGAACCCGCACTAGATTGAGATTGAACCTGAGGAAGATCTGCATTTTCTTCAACGTTAACTGCAACCGGCAGGTCGACAACAGCATGAGTTAACTGATCCGGAGCAGTTAGACCAAGGTCTGTCTCAGAGCTTATTGTGCCTGATTGTGCTTGCTGTGGGTAATCTTCATTCCAAGCTAACAGCATTAAATAGGAAACCAGCGCTAGTGCAGCAAGTAATGCGTTTCGAGTATGGTCCATAATTTAGCTTACTTTTAGTTAGTTAGGTCGGATGACCGAGGAACAGGGTCATAACCACCTTGGTGATAAGGGTGGCAGCGACAAATTCTTTTAAAGCCCAGCCAGCTGCCTTTAAGGGCGCCGTGTTCACAAATAGCATCTTTGGTATAGGCAGAGCAACTCGGATGAAATCGACAGCGTTGTCCCAGAAGCGGGCTGATAAAATATCGATATGCCTTGATAAGAACAGTTAGCGTACGGGCTGGCAAAGAAAGTTTATGCGGTGACATTATGGTTTTCTGTTAAGTTTTGTTTTTAATTCATCAAATAAATATTCTAGCTGACTAAAAACGTCCTGGTTGCTCAAATGCTGCAATCCATGTCTGGCTAGAATAACCATATCAATTGTACCAAACTCTTCCTTTCTAAGACGAAAGGATTCTCGAATTATTCTTTTTAAACGGTTTCTCTGGGTAGCACCTTTTACATGTTTTTTGGCTATAACAATGCCCAGCCGCGGAGCCTGATTTGATTTGCTAACCAGGACAAGCAAAGTTGCTGTGGACAACTTGAAATCAGTTTTTTCAAAAACCCTGCTGAATTGAGGAGGACCCAACAGGCGGGATGCTTTTGTAAAGCCCTGTTTGGCCATGTTTTCTCCTTGCTAAATGTCAAGCCAGAGTAACAGACCGGAACAAAGATGCTAGATGAATAACTTGTAAGTGGAGATGATGAAGCAATTTACAGCTATTACTACGCTGATAACCGGGCTCTACCTTTAGCGCGTCGCCTGTTTAAAACTTGTCGACCATTTTTTGTTGCCATTCTGGATCTGAAACCATGTGTCCTCGCACGCTTCAGTACACTGGGCTGAAATGTTCTTTTCATAACAAACTCTTTTAACTGATTGTTTTATAAAACAGGCCCTTAAATTGACAAGCCTGCCTGAAATTGGGATGGCGATTCTAAAGCGTTCCCTCGGCGAAAGCAAGATTAGTCCCCGGCAATTCCCGACATGTTCTAAACACAGTGAATAACAAACCATATTCATCAGAAATTACACATTCCGGCACCTAAAAATACCACGCCGTAAATTTATACATGTTTTGCACAAGTTATACACAGGAAATAGTTTAAATCCAGAGCGCCGTAGGCTATATTTTGGCGCTGGTTTTTTCAGCAAAAAAACCATAACTCACTGATAAATATACATAAAAAATCAGACAAAAAGTCTGTATTTTTTAAGGTTTTATGTGGATAAGCGAGCTTCCAATCAGTAAAATCAAATAAAAATACTAATAAAAAATCAAACCGTGGAGCCCTTAGCATAGTGATTGTAGCAACCTGGCAGAAGTGTATTTATTGCCTGAAAAATGAACTCCCTGCTCAGCAGTTTAATACCTGGATAAGACCTCTCAAAATTATTGCTAACAATAAAGCAGAAAGAGCTGGATCTGCCCTGCGACCTGTGTCCGGTAACCAAGAAATGGGCAGTATTTACCTATTGGCGCCCAATAAATTTATCCTGGAATGGATAAAAGAGAATTTCTTGCAGCGTATTCTAGAAATAATGGATGAGCTTTGTGAGCAAAATCCACCAGGCATCCATCTGGACCTGACATCCAATCCTGAATTTGATATGGAAGAAGCCATAAGCACAGCAGATTTAAGCAATATTCAAGCCCCTGAAAGCTTAGATTTAAACGGGCAGGCATCACTAACATCCAGCATTACGCCCATGAACCCGGGGCTGCTGATAGCAGAAGAGGATATACCAGCTGATTTGCCCTCAGAGCGGGCATTACGCAATTATCAAACCCAAGCGACAGACAAAACTACCCAACTGAATGTAGTTACAAAGAGCCCTGATAATACGGATAAGGCTATTCCAATACCACTAAATAACGGCAAAAGCCCTGTATACAGCAACAGTTTAGAACCAAGCAACGGGCTGGGGAGCCGCCTGCGTTTTAAAGGTGAGCTCAATAAAAGCTACACCTTTAAGAATTTTATTGAAGGGAAATCAAACCAATTGGCCCGGGCAGCTGCGGCACAGGTTGCTGATAATCCTGGTGGGGCCTATAACCCGCTTTTTATCTATGGCGGAGTTGGGCTGGGCAAGACTCACCTGATGCATAGTATTGGCAATCACCTGCTGGAGCAGAACCCAAATGCCAATGTGGTCTATCTGCACTCGCAAACTTTCGTCGGCAGCATGGTTTCAGCATTGCAGCTAAATGCCATTAATGAGTTTAAACGTTATTACCATTCTGTAGATGCATTGTTAATTGATGATATTCAGTTTTTTGCAAACAAGGAGAGGTCTCAGGAGGAGTTTTTCCACACCTTTAACGCTATTTTTGAAGGCGGCCGTCAAATCATCATGACTTGTGATAAATATCATAGTGAAATCAATGGCTTAGAGGAAAGGCTCAAGTCCCGGTTTGGGTGGGGGTTGTCAGTTGCTGTGGAGCCGCCGGAGCTGGAAACCAGAGCTGCAATCTTAATTAATAAGGCAAACAGGGAAAATGTGTTTTTGCCTAATCAGGAAGCCATGTTCATGGCACAAAAACTTCGTTCTAATGTGAGAGAGCTTGAAGGGGCATTAAAAAAAGTTATTGCCCACGCCCGTTTCACCGGCAGCGAAATTACGATTCCACTGATTAAAGAGTCCTTAAAAGACCTGCTTGCGATACAGAATAAGCTGATAAGTGTGGACAATATTCAAAGGACAGTCGCTGAGTATTACAAGATTAAAATGACTGATATGATATCCAAGCGACGCAACCGCTCTATTGCACGTCCAAGGCAAATGGCCATGTGTCTGTCTAAAGACCTGACTAACCACAGCTTGCCTGAAATTGGGACCATGTATGGTGATCGCGACCACACAACAGTATTACACGCGTGTCGTACTATTAATGAGCTGAAAAAAACATCATCAGATATCTATGAAGATTATCAAAATTTGTTACGCTCATTGTCGAGCTGATTATAAAAATTTGAACTATTTTAATTAACTGAATTAAGAGTGCCGCAATGGAATTTGAAATTTCTCGAGAGACATTAATCAAACCACTACAGCTGGTGACTGGCGTTGTTGAGCGACGCCAAACATTGCCAGTGTTGTCTAATGTGTTACTTGTCCTGGAAGGCAGTCAGCTATCCATGACCGGCACAGACCTGGAAGTAGAATTAATCGGCCGTGTTGACATTGAAAAGGGCTATCAAAGCGGTGAAGTTACGGTACCTGCAAGAAAATTAATGGATATCTGCAAATCGCTGCCCGACAGCGCCAGTTTAAATATGTCGCTGGATGATAATAAATTAACCATCAAGTCCGGCCGCAGCCGGTTTACCCTGTCAACTTTGCCGCCTTCTGATTTTCCCAGTGTTGAAGAGTCGTCTGAAGCCCTGTCCTTTTCGATTTCACAGCTCAGGTTAAAAGACATGCTGGACAGCACGAGTTTTGCCATGGCACAGCAGGATGTCCGTTATTATTTAAATGGGCTATTGTTTGAAGTAAGCCCTAACTATCTTCGAGTTGTAGCAACTGATGGGCATCGGCTTGCTATGGATACCGAGGATATGAGCACAGGGGCAGATAAAGATCTTCAGGTTATTGTGCCTCGCAAAGGTATTTTAGAGCTGGCCCGGCTGCTTGGAGGGGGGGATGATGAAGTAGAAATTGTTATTGGGTCGAGCCACATACGCGCAAAAACAACAAATTTCACGTTTACCTCCAAACTGGTGGATGGTAAGTTTCCGGACTATGACCGGGTATTGCCCAAAGGGGGGGATAAGAAAATAGTTGCTGACCGCAATGAATTGCGACAATCTCTTAGCAGGACCGCCATTCTTTCAAACGAAAAGTTTCGTGGAATTCGCTTAACCTTACTTGATGATGAAATTAAAATTTTGGCGAATAACCCAGAACAGGAAGAGGCTGAAGAAATTGTGCCAGTAGAATATAAGGGCGACTCACTGGAAATCGGCTTTAATGTCAGCTATCTGGTTGATGTGCTCACCGTCCTGGATACAGAAACAGTGCAGGTCATTGTTTCAGACCCTAATAGCAGCGCTTTGATTCAGGGCGCAGAAGGCAGCAGTGCACTTTATGTTGTTATGCCAATGCGGCTTTAGCTCTCCCCTTTTGGCCGTAAACCAGCTGTGGCTGTGCTATAAGCCCACATTTTTATGCCAACCATTAAAAAGCTGAGCATTTCCAATTTAAGAAACCTGAACGCAGCACATATTTTCCCAGCGGAAGGCATAAACCTGATTTTTGGTGAAAACGGCAGCGGCAAAACCACATTCCTTGAGGCAATTTACCTGCTAGGACGTGCAAAAACCTTCCGCAATAACACCAGGGCGCCTATCATTCAACACGATTCTGCAGAGTGCGTTCTTTATGCTGACCTGGGCGGTGGGCAGAGCCTGGGGTATAGCAAGAACAGGGCGGGCGAGCAAAAATCACACATAAGCGGCGAAAACGCACCCAACAGAGCCGAGCTTGCTAATATCTTGCCAATTCAACTATTAAATGCAGACGCCTTTAAAATTCTTGAAGGA
>JAYPJO010000093.1:0-839 GCA_038128465.1 Gammaproteobacteria bacterium | reverse complement strand
TATTGATTGGGGAGTGTTCCACGTGGAACAAGGATATATCTCAGCCTGGCGCATGTCTCAAACGGCTTTAATAAACAGAAACAGCTTGCTTAAACAAAAGGCTGTTCAGGTAGAGTCAGCACAAATTAATGCCTGGACACATGAGCTAAGCCATTATGCACAACAGATAGATAACTTCAGGCTGAATTATATTGCTGAATTGGAGGTCGCGCTGGCTGAAACGCTAACCCCGCTGATAGCCCTGGACACGCTCAAGTTAAAATATTTCAGGGGATGGGATAAAGCTGCCTCTCTTGAAGAGGTGTTAAATCGAGACCTGTCAAAAGACCGCAAACTTGGGTTTACCAGCGCAGGGCCGCACCGGGCAGATATAAAAATTCAATTGGGCAGACAGGCAGCTGCCGACGTTCTGTCAAGGGGCCAGCAAAAGCTGCTGGTCATAGCAATGAAAATGGCCCAGGCAACTCTGCTTAAAAAATATTCAGAGCAGGGCTGTATTTTCCTTGCAGATGACTTGCCAGCTGAATTGGATGCAACAAATAGAGGCAGGGTTTTGGCTTTACTGGCAGGCCTCGAAGAACAGGTTTTTGTCACAGGCGTCGATAAAACACAGTTATATGAGCCCTTACAAAACATTAATGAATTGCAGCTGTTTCACGTGAAACATGGTAGAATAGAGAGCGTTTGAGCTAATAAGAATGCTCCTCTGCAGGCCGCGTGGCTGCTGGGCTGGAGAGGTGGGCGCTTGAAGCAGTTTGAGCCAGAAAACAGGCGGAGATGATACTATATGGCAGAAGAAGAAAATAACTATGATTCGTCGAGCATCAAGGTCTTAAAAG
>JAYPJO010000092.1:0-8214 GCA_038128465.1 Gammaproteobacteria bacterium | reverse complement strand
ATTTTTTTACTTCTATTTCGTTGATTGATGATCGCTGCCGTCTGGCAGACAGTTTTTGAGAATGGCACTGGGAGGGGTTCGCGACGAAGCAGAAATTCGCGGCCATCGGAGAACATATATCGGCTCACTACCAGGCAAAGTATTGCAGAAGCTGGCAAAAGTAGGTGTTAAAAACCCGCTTATTCTGCTGGATGAAGTGGATAAGATGGGAATGGATCATAGAGGTGATCCGGCTTCCGCGTTGCTTGAAGTCCTGGATCCTGAACAGAATCACAGCTTCAATGATCATTATCTGGAAGTGGATTACGACCTTAGTGATGTCATGTTTATATGCACATCAAATTCAATGAATATACCCGGGCCTTTGCTGGATAGGATGGAAGTTATTCGATTACCTGGTTATACCGAAGAAGAAAAAATGAATATCGCCAGTCGCTACCTGGTGCCAAAACAGCGCGATAATAACGGCCTGAATGAGAATGAAATAGAAATTCCGGATGAAACCTTGCTGGATCTTATCCGTCATTATACTCGCGAAGCGGGCGTCAGAGGGCTAGAAAGAGAAATTGCAAAAATCTGCAGAAAAGTTGTTAAAGAAAAATCAATGGAAGAAACTGCTGAGAAACCTCAACAGGCTAAAGGGAATAAAACTGCAAAAACAACGGCTAAAGATTCTAAAGCTAAGAATAGTTTGAAAGAAAAAACAAATGATAGCGTTGCCAGAGTTACAACGGAGACTCTTGAGCATTACGCAGGTGTTCAGAAATTTGATTTTGGCAAAGCTGATGCCGAGGACGTCATTGGTCAGGTCAATGGTCTTGCCTGGACTCAAGTAGGCGGAGAACTGTTAACTATTGAGGCTGTATCTACCCCTGGCAAAGGTAAAACCACCATGACAGGATCACTTGGTGATGTTATGCAAGAGTCTATTCAGGCAGCTTTGACAGTGGTTCGGAGTCGCTCAAATGCACTGGGCATAGAAGATAACTTCCATGAAAACAAGGACTTGCATGTCCATGTCCCCGAGGGAGCAACCCCTAAAGATGGCCCAAGCGCTGGTATTGGCATGTGTACCGCTATTGTTTCTGTGCTAACAGGTGTACCGGTAAAGAAAGATGTTGCGATGACCGGAGAAATCACTTTACGTGGGCAGGTGTTACCTATAGGGGGGCTGAAAGAAAAATTACTGGCTGCACATCGTGGTGATATAAAAACGGTGATTATTCCAAAAGAAAATGAGCGTGACCTGAAAGAAATTCCTGACAACATTAAAGCAGATCTGACAATTACAGCAGTCAAATGGATTGACGAGGTATTGGAAATAGCATTGAAATATATGCCAGAACCTTTAGTTGAAAATAAAAATTCAGAAATTGTTAAAACTGCTACAAAGTCAAAATCGAACCAGATCAAGGATAAAAATAAAAAGCAAATTAATACGCATTAATTACAGTGTATTTCTTGACAATAAGTTTCCAAGGTTGGTATAAAGTCTGGTAGCTTGAAAGCGCTGAAGTGACTGGTTTGCGAGTATTTCAATCACGGGTTTCTTGAGTTGCCGACGTAGCAATGGTAAGTGAAAAACAACAAAATTAACTGTTGTCTTTTTGAGTTGTATATAAGTGTAAACTGTTGTACTGGCTGTGAAAGACTTCAAATTTAATCTAAAACTAAAACTAAAAAGAAGGGTGATAATGTGAATAAATCAGAACTAATAGATGCAGTAGCTGAAGCTGCCGATTTACCTAAAGCAGCGGCTGGACGAGCAATTGATGCAATGACTGATTCCATTACTGGAGCTTTAAAAGCAGGCGATTCTGTTGCTCTGGTAGGTTTTGGTACATTTAATGTAAAAAACCGTGCCGCACGTACCGGGCGTAACCCACAGACTGGTGCACCGATTAAAATCGCTGCTGCTAGAGTCCCTTCTTTTAAAGCAGGTAAAGCTTTGAAGGATTCTGTGAATTCATAGAACACTATAGATTTACCATAAGATATCTTTAGCTGAGACATAGAAGATTTATTTTATAGAAAATCAAATAGTCTAAAGCTACAACAATGTGACAACAATGAAGGGGCGCATCTTTGATGCGCCCCTTTAATTTGAAAGTTTGAAAGCTTGAAAGATTTTGAAATTTTGAATGGTCAGTTATAAAAATTATTAAAAAACCGAATTAATAAATAGCTAGAATAGATAGTTAGAAAAAGTTTTAACAGGATTAAACCTTAAGCTTACGAGAAAATTCAACCATGCTACAAAATATCAGAAACAATTCACAAGGCGTACTGGCCAAAATTTTTGTTGCTTTTATCGTTTTCATTTTTGCTATTTTTGGGCTCGATAGTCTTGTCACAACATACCAAACCAGCAATTCGACGGTTTCTGTCAATGGCGTTGCTATCGATGAAATAGCAATAGAGAGTGAAGCACAGCGTATAACTCAAGACTTACTTGCTTCACTGGGTGCTCAAATTGATATTTCCACTATAGATACTACTCAGTTCAGAGAACAGGCGATAAATAACTTGGTTGAGCGTGAACTGATGATTCAAACAGCAATAGAGAGTGGAATGTTAATTTCGCCAGCGACTCTGGATCGTCAGATTGCCCAAACACCCGATTTTCAGGTCAATGGTGTATTCAGTGCCGAACGTGCGCAGGCCTTATTGGCCAGTTTTGGCTTTACACCGTCAAGTTATCGTCAATCATTGCAGCAACAAGGCCTGCTGAACCAGATGCTTGCGGCATATTCTGTATCAAGTTTTGCCACTCCAAGCGAATTAAGTACGCTGGCAAGAATTAATGAGGAAAAAAGAAATTTTCGCTATCTTCGGATAAATGCAGCTCCTCTAGCCGAAACGCAGGAAGTCAGTGAGGAGGAAATATCTGAGTATTATGATGCAAACACTGCTCTGTACATGCAGCCCGAGCGTGTATCTCTGGAATATTTAGAGCTGAATAAGAATGATCTGCTGGCAGAAATAGAAGTAACTGAAGAGCAGATACAGGCTCAGTATGATGCTGAATTGGCAACTCTGCAGGCTGCAACAGAACGACGTGCCTCGCATATCCTGTTAGAGGCTTCTGCTGATGACATCGATGCTGTACTTGACCAGGCGCAGGAACTCAAAGACAGAATAGATGGAGGAGAAAGCTTTGAAGATCTGGCTGCAGAATTCTCTGATGATACCGGCTCCGCACAGTTTGGCGGAGATGTTGGTTATACCACGGGTGATACTTTTGTAGATGAGTTTGAGGCAGCCTTAAGCCAATTGGCAGTAAATGAAGTATCAGCTCCTGTAAGGACTCAGTTTGGAGTGCATTTAATTAAATTGACCGAAATGACTGAAAGTGATGTCCCCAGCCTGGAAGAGAGTCGGGATCGTATTTTACGGGAATTACAGGACCAGCAAGTTGATGATATCTATATTTCCAGGGCAGAAGAATTGAATAATCTAAGCTTTGAATCACTTGACCTGCAGGAGCCTGCTGAAGCTCTGGGATTGCCAATCCAGATAACTGGTTTGTTTGATAACAATGGTGGAATCGGCATTGCGGCAGAATCAGCAATTATAAACGCAGCCTTTGGTTCAGATGTTCAGACAGGTCTGAACAGTGAATTGATAGCCCTGGATGATTCTCGCAGTGTTGTGATCAGATTGCTGGAATTAAGGGAGCCTGAACTGAAAAGCCTTGATGAAGTCAGGGATGAGATAGAAAACACTCTGAAATTGCAAAAAGCTGAGATTGAGGCCCTCGAACTGGGTGAAACCTACCTGAACAATCTTAACAATGCTCAGAATATCGATACTTTGTTGTCAGTTCAGGGTCTGGCATGGACAGCAGTTGATGAACTAACACGAACTAACACTGGTCTGGACCCTGCGATACAGCAATTAGTTTTTGATATGTCTCTTGCTGGTGAGGAAGCAGCAGTAACAGGCCAGCAATTAGCCAGTGGTGATTATGTGCTTATAGAGCTGCAGGAAGTTATTCCCGGTTCACTGGAAGAAATGTCTGATGAGGAGCAGCTGGCTCTTCACAACTATCTTATGCAGCAGGGAGCAGCAACTGACTTTGCAGCTATTATGAGCGGAGCCCAGTTAAAAGCGGATATTGAGCGTTAATGCCTAATTAATTCTTGATAGTTCGATAAGCAGCAAAAATCATATTTAAGGATTGAATCTTGGCTGAATCCCTGAGATATTCTGCCTCTTAGACTGGTATGCCAGAACAACAGGAGCAATTTTAGACATGACAATCCGACAATTAAGTTTCATTCTATTCAGTGTTCTGATGCTCACAGCCTGTGGCGGAGGTTCCGGTTTAAGTCGGGTTGACCAAGGTACTATTGATGGTGTGTTGCATTTTGGTAATGGTACCGAGCCGCAAACCGTAGACCCTCATATTGCAACCGGAGTCCCTGAGCATCATGTCATTACAGCTCTGTTTGAAGGATTAACCACAAAGAATCCTTATACATTGGAACCGGAACCTGGGGTAGCGGAAAGTTGGGATATCAGCCCTGATGGTATGACCTATACTTTTCATCTGCGACAAAATGCAAGCTGGAGCAATGGTGACCTGATGACCGCTGAGGATTTTCGCTGGTCATGGGAGCGTGCGCTAACCCCAGAACTGGCTTCAGAATATGCTTATATGTATTACCCTGTCCTGAATGCTGAAGCATTTACTACCGGAAAGATTGACGATTTCAGTCAGGTAGGAGTGAAGGTGATAGATGACTACACACTCGAAGTTCAGTTAAGGGCCCCCACGCCATATTTTCTGCAACTGCTAGATCATTACAGTACTTATCCGATACACCGCGCAACTGTTGAAGCCTTTGGTGCCAAGACAGACCGGCTCTCACGCTGGTCACGCGAAGGCAATATCGTATCCAATGGTCCTTTTGAATTAACCGAATGGCAGATCAGTTCCCATATCAGGGTTGAAAAAAGAGCGAATTACTGGGGCTCGGACAATGTTAAATTGAACGCTATCGTTTATTACCCAACTGAGAACCTCACAACCGAAGAACGCATGTTTCGTGATGGTTTGATTCACAGAACTGAAGAAGTTCCCCTTGATAAAGTGCCGGTATATCTCGAAGAGGATCCGGACAGCATTGTCATTGCGCCATACCTTAGCAGCTACTTTTATCTGATCAATACCACCAAAGCCCCCATGGATGATGTAAGAGTGCGTCGCGCCCTGTCTATGGCCGTAGACCGTGAATTACTCAATGAAACTGTGCTGGAGAACATCATGTCACCGGCCTATTACCTAACGCCACCGGGAACGGTAGGTTACGAGCCTCCGGTTACCTTTGGTTATGATCCTGAGCAGGCCAGGGCACTGCTGGCAGAAGCCGGTTATCCAAATGGCGAAGGTTTTCCAACCTTTGAGATTCTATATAATACTCAGGAAAACCACAGGCGTATTGCCATAGCAATCCAGGAAATGTGGCGTGAAACCCTGAACATTGATGTAGATATTGTTAACCAGGAGTGGCAGGTTTATCTGGAGAGTGTTGATAATCTGGCTTATGACGTGGCACGCAGAGGTTGGGTTGGTGATTACGTGGATCCCAACACCTACCTGGATATGTATATTACTGGTGGTGGTAATAACAGTACGGGTTTTTCCAATACTCGCTATGATGAAATCATGCTTAATGAGGCGCCCCTGAAATTGGATACGGAAGAGCGTTTTGCTCTCTACCGGGAAGCTGAAACCATACTGATGGAACATATGCCGATTATTCCCATTTATATTTACCAGACCAAAAACCTGAAGCATCCGGACCTGAAGGGTGCTCCTTCCAATATCATGGACCACTACAACTGGAAGTACGTGTATCTGGAAGCTACACCGGCCAGCAATTAGGTCCAATTAGATGTGGCGTTTTATCGGTATTAGGGTTTTACAGGCTATCCCTGTAATCTTTACTGTAATTACCATTACTTTCTTTCTGGTTCGTGCAGCGCCTGGTGGTCCATTTTCGAGTGAAAAAGCCGTATCAGATCAGGTTAAGGCAGCCCTGGAGGCACAATACCAGCTGGATTTGCCCGCTTATCAGCAATACTTTAACTATCTAGGAGATTTGTTTCAGGGTGATTTTGGTCCCTCTTTCAATTTCCCCGGACGTAGTGTTAATGAGTTGATTTTTCAGGGTCTGCCCATTACGGCCGAACTGGGTTTTTATGCGCTGTTAATTGCTGTTTTGATTGGCACGTTGTCAGGTGTTATCGCTTCGCTGAAACCCAACACCCTGCAGGATTATGCCCCAATGAGTATTGCCATGATCGGTATTTGTATGCCGTCATTTTTGCTAGGACCAACACTTGTGCTTATCTTTGCCATCTGGCTTGACTGGTTGCCGGTTTCAGGTTGGGGTAGTACCCCGGGTGACAAGATATTACCCAGCATAACCCTTGGTGCCATGTATGCAGCCTATATAGCCAGGCTGAGTCGGGCCGGCATGCTGGAAGTGCTTTCTCAGGATTATCTGAGAACTGCTCGCGCCAAGGGGTTACCCGAATACAAGGTGATTTTAAAGCATGCCTTGCGGGGAGGGTTGATACCGGTAATTGCCTATCTCGGGCCAGCTTTTGCTGGATTGCTGAGTGGATCATTTGTTGTTGAAACCGTTTTCCAGGTGCCTGGACTGGGTCGTGTTTTTTTTGAGGCTGCCGTTAAACGTGATTACACCAAGATTCTTGGTAAGACCGTATTTCTGGCAACCCTGATCGTGTTATTTAACTTGTTTTCAGATGTCATGGCAGCCTGGATGAACCCACGTCTGCGTTATCAATTCAGAAAATAAATCATGGCCGAACCAGTAAATACGACTGTCACTCTTGAGGCTATGCCCAAAGGCATCTCATTATGGGATGACGCCTGGCTGCGACTGAAAAAAAACAAACTAGCGATGTTCGGCCTCTGTTTTTTACTGGTTATGATCGTACTATGCATACTGGCTCCTCTCATTACACCTTATGGCTATGAAGAACAGGATTTGCGTCTGGGTGCTTCTGCACCATCACTAGCACACTGGCTGGGGACAGATACTTTTGGTCGGGATATGCTAACGCGTATCTTATATGGTGGCCGGGTGTCACTGATGGTTGGGTTTATTGCAACCGCGGTTGCGCTGGTCATTGGGGTCAGTTATGGGGCGATAGCAGGCTATGCAGGGGGCAGGGTAGATGCCCTTATGATGCGACTGGTGGATATAATCTATGCTCTGCCTTTCATGATTTTTATCGTACTGCTTATGGTGGTATTTGGCAGAAACCTTTTATTATTGTTCCTGGCTATTGGTGCGGTTGAGTGGCTGGTGATGGCGCGTATAGTCAGAGGACAGGTATTGAATCTACGCCAGCAAGAATTTGTGGAAGCGGCTATTTCACTGGGCTTAGCTCCTGCAGATATCATTCGCAAACACCTAATTCCTAACGCCTTGGGTCCGATTATTGTTTATACGACCCTGACTATCCCGAATGTCATGTTACTGGAAGCCTTTCTGAGCTTTCTGGGGCTGGGAATACAACCACCGCAGTCATCCTGGGGGCTGTTGATTTCTTATGGGGTAGAAACCATGGAGGAATATCCCTGGATATTGATTTTCCCTGGGCTGGCACTGACTCTGACGCTTTTTGCACTGAATTTTCTAGGCGATGGTCTCCGTGATGCGCTGGACCCGAAAGCATCGAAGGACTGATATGGCCTTACTGGAAACCAGAGATTTACGTGTTCATTTTCATACCCGCAATGGCCTGGTCAAAGCAGTTGATGGCATAAACTTTTCTGTCGAGCAGGGTAAGACCCTGGCTATTATCGGTGAATCAGGCTCTGGTAAATCAGTAGCCTGCTATAGCATGCTGGGTCTTGTGTCCATGCCGCCGGGCAGGATCGAATCCGGATCAGTCAAGTTTGAAGGCCAGGATCTCACCAAGCTTTCAGAAGCTGAATTGAGAAAAATCCGTGGCAAGGGGATTTCCATTATTTTTCAGGATCCCATGACTACCCTAAATCCCTTCCTGAATATTGGCGATCAGCTCACTGAGCCCCTGCGCCTGCATTTTGGCATGAGTAAGAATGAAGCCTGGCAACGTGGTATAGATATTTTAAAAGAAGTGGGTATTAAAAACCCCGAGCAGGGCATGAAGGCCTGGCCATTCGAGTTTTCAGGTGGCATGCGTCAGCGA
>JAYPJO010000091.1:0-8240 GCA_038128465.1 Gammaproteobacteria bacterium | reverse complement strand
GAATATATGCAGGTTCAGCGTGTGCAAAAAAACAGCAGAAAATTAAAAAGAGGCAGTCACCGCAGTAATCAGTTTTTTTTACGCCTGCGGGATTTGAACGCTCACCCGGAAGAGTTGTCTGAGCGCATACAAATGATTACGCAACAGGGAGTGCCTAACTATTTCGGTGAACAGCGTTTCGGGTTTCAGGGTGAAAATATCAATAGAGCAAAGCAGTTATTTAGCGGTGAATCACGCTTGCAGAAACGCTATCAGCGAAATATTTATGTATCTGCAGCCCGTGCTTTTTTATTTAATCTGGTTTTATCAGAGCGGGTCAGGGCCGGAAGCTGGAGCAGGTATTTGCCGGGAGATGTCATGATGTTGGATGGCAGTTCAGCCTGTTTTAAACCAGAAGACTGGGATCATGTACTTGAAGAACGTTTAAATGCATTTGACATACATCCTACCGGGCCATTATGGGGAGAGGGTGATAAGCAGACAGATACTGATTGTGCAGCTATGGAACTGGACATAGCAAATAAAGAACATGAGTTAAAATGCGGGCTGGAGAAAATCAAGGCCCAACCGGCAAGACGGGCATTACGCAGTATGCCAAGGAACCTGGAAACCCGTATAGAAAACGAGAACACTATTGTGCTGGAATTTACCTTGGATAAAGGAGCCTATGCGACCAGCCTATTGCGTGAACTGGTCCGGCTGAAACCGGTCAATGCAGGGGCAGGGGGAAGCCCTGGAGCCTGCAGCCATGAATAGCAGTTTTCATAAAGACGGGATTGGTATGACTTCCCTTAGGACCAGGGAACGTCTGGTGCAGCGACTGATTGATCAGGGTATACAAAATATAGCAGTACTGGAGTCCATACGAACAACCCCTCGTCACCTGTTTATTGAAGAGGGTTTGTCACACCGGGCATATGAAGATGTATCATTGCCAATCGGCTTTAATCAGACTATTTCGCAACCCTATATTGTTGCCAGGATGACAGAAATTATCCTGAGTGCACTTAATCAGGGCAAGGGTATAGAAAAATCCACTGTGCTTGAGCTGGGTACCGGTTGCGGTTACCAGACAAGTATTCTGGCGCAGATGGTCAAACGGGTTTATAGCATTGAACGTATTAGCCCTCTGTTGGAGAAGACAAAAGAGCGCCTGAGAGGTCTTGGTATACAAAACGTCCACCTGAAATGTGCTGATGGACGCTATGGATGGCCTCAGCATGCGCCCTTCGATGCCATCATCACAACTGCAGCTGCCAGCGAAATACCCAAAGCTCTGGTTGAACAGCTGGCAGATGGTGGAGTTATTGTCATTCCAGTGGGCTCAGGCAGGCAGCAGGAACTGCAGGTTTGCCGAAAGCAGGGCGAGCAGATAGAAATTGAAAGTGTAGCGTCAGTGTTGTTTGTGCCCCTACTGGAAGGAGTCAGCCGTTGACAGGTGCTGCGCGATGAAAGACATATTTAACCGCAAGCGTCTGTTACTCTTTATTAAAGGCATGGCCATGGGCGCTGCGGATACAGTCCCCGGAATTTCAGGAGGCACTATTGCCTTTGTTACCAATATTTATAAAGAACTGATTTTTGCTATTCAATCCTGTAATGCGCATGCAGTGCAATTGCTTATCAGGGAAGGTTTTCAAGCAGCCTGGAAATATATCAATGGCAGTTTCCTGCTAACCCTGATACTGGGCATAGTGACAGCAGCAGTAACTCTTGCGAATTTTGTTGGTTATCTGCTTGAAAACTATGAGATATCAGTGATGGCGTTTTTTATTGGCCTGATTCTGGCTTCCAGTTTGTTTTTGAGAAAGCAAGTTAGTAGGTGGGACTGGCGAAATATGCTTCTGCTGTTGCTGGGGGGTGGGTTTGCTGTGTTATTAAACTTTATTCCAGGCAGGGAAGGTAATGGTGGATTGCTTTTTATCTTTTTCAGTGCAGCTGTTGCTATCTGTGCAATGATATTACCTGGCATATCAGGTGCGTTTATATTGGTTTTGCTGGGTGCTTATGAAGATATTCTGACAGCAGTCAGGAGCCTGGATTTTTCAGTTCTGGCTGTATTTCTGGCAGGATGTATAGTCGGTCTGATCAGCTTTTCAAATTTTCTGGCTTATATGCTAAAACACTGGCACGAACAGGTGCTGGCTTTTTTACTGGGTGTATTGTTAGGTTCGGTTTATACGATATGGCCTGCTGGTCTCGGTTCATCAGGGATTTCTGCAGCTGGTACGCTGGTATTTGCCAGCCTGATCGTTATAGGTTTTACCATAGTCTATATTCTCGAAAGACTGGCGCAACCATCCTGAGCCTGAGCCTGAGCCTGAGATAGAGAGATCATGTCATGAAAATAGCATGAATAAAGCAATGACTAAATATCCTGTTCGGCTGAGCTGGTGGGGGCTGTATCTGTGTTTACTAACAGCATGTTCCAGCGGGGCTTATCGTGCACCGGTAGTCGATGTTGGACAACCGGCACCAGTTTCGGAACGGACCACGGTCATTCTGAATGATGGTCCTATGCATCGCGTCAATGAAGGTGAAAGCCTTTATGCCATCGCCTGGATGTATGACCTGGATTATCTTGCCCTTGCCCAGGCCAATAATATTCAGGATCCTTATGTGATATTTCCGGGTCAGGAATTGAGTCTGGATATCTCTGCTACTTCAGTCAGCCCTTCGCCTGCAGGCAGACTCTCGCAAAATGAAGAGCCTGTTGTTGTCAGCAGGAATGAAAGCGGTAATGCCCAGACCAGATCAGCGGAAACAGCAAATACACTATTACGTTGGGTATGGCCTGCACAGGGTAACATTATTGCGTCTTTCTCCAGTAGTGCTAATGAGAATAAAGGCATTGATATTGCCGGTATGGCCGGCGATCCTGTATTTGCAGCAGAATCCGGCGAAGTGGTTTATGCCGGCAATGGTCTATTACGTTATGGAGAGTTATTAATTGTGAAGCATAATGATCAGTTTCTAAGCGCTTATGCCCATAACAGCATGCTGCTGGTTAACGAGGGTGACAGAGTAAGTCGGGGAGATCAGATTGCGAGTCTGGGCTCCACCGGTGTCGATAGAGATATGCTGCATTTTGAAATAAGACTGGCTGGTCAGCCGGTTAATCCTGAAAATTACCTACCGCCGCGGTAGTTTTAAATAATCTGTTCCAGATCTGAAAAAAATATTCGCGTCTCGGAAAACTTGTACTATACTCAAAAGCAGAAGGGATGAGTATCGAATACTTGTTACGTTGAGAGGTCTGATCAGCGTTCCAGGTATTGTTTTTTATCCGGTTTATCGGCCCATTCCTCTGCATCCGGGAGAGCATCTTTCATTTCCGTGATGTTGTCCCATTGTTCGCTGAGTTCGGCGTTGATTTCCAGGAATTCAGCCTGCTCCTCAGGCAACTCATCTTCGGCATAAATGGCGTCAACCGGGCATTCTGGTTCACAAAGAGCACAGTCAATACATTCATCAGGATTGATGACTAACATGTTAGGCCCTTCGTAAAAACAATCAACAGGGCACACTTCTACACAATCTGTGTGTTTACAACGAATGCAATTTTCACCAATGACGAAGGTCATCGCAAAACTCCTTAATACAAATCAGTGGGTTAATTTTAGCAAGATTTAGTCATCACGCACTAGTTTATTCAACTCGTAGAGTAAATCCTGCGCCTGTTTCGGGCTCAGATTGTCCAGATCGACAGCCTTTAACATATCAATAACAGGGTGGGGCTCATAAGCGGCGAATAGGTCTGACTGATTTGCTGAAGGTTGTGTGTGATTATATTCTTCCTGCTCAAGCTGGCTCAACTTGGCTTTGGCCTGATTGACAACCGCTTTGGGTATCCCGGCCAGCTGAGCAACCTGCAGGCCATAACTCTGATTGGCGGGTCCATCTTCCACGCTGTGTAAAAACACAATGCCATTGTCATGTTCAGTGGCGTTAAGGTGTACATTTTTGACATGATTAAACTGCTCAGAAAGGCTGGTTAATTCAAAATAATGTGTTGCAAACATGGTCGGCGCTGTAATTTCTGAAGCAATATGAACAGCACAGGCCCAGGCTAGTGACAAGCCATCAAAGGTACTGGTCCCGCGACCTATTTCATCCATTAATATGAGACTGGTTGCTGTAGCATTATTGAGGATGTTTGCCGTTTCGGTCATTTCCACCATAAAGGTTGAGCGACCACCAGCCAGATCGTCAGAAGAACCAATCCGGGTAAATATTCGATCAACGGGTCCAATCTCAGCTTGTGCAGCTGGGACATAACAGCCGGTAAATGCCAGTAAAACGATGATGGCAGTCTGGCGCATATAAGTGGATTTTCCCCCCATATTAGGGCCGGTGATAATAAGCATGCTGGCTTCAGGGTTTAAGTTGAGATCGTTTGCGACAAATGCTTCATCCATGACCTGTTCAACTACGGGATGTCTGCCCTGGCTGATTCTAATACCTGGAGTCGATCTTAATTCAGGGCAGCTAAGATTAAGTGCTTGTGCCCGTTCAGCAAAATTGGTCAGTACATCGAGTTCGGCAAGGCAGTATGCATTTTGTTGCAGTCCAGCCAGCTCCTGCGCCAGTGTATCCAGTAATTGCTCATAAAGAAATTTTTCCCGCGCCAGTGATTTACTTTTTGCACTGAGCACCTTGTCTTCGAATTCCTTCAATTGCGGGGTGATAAAGCGCTCTGCATTTTTCAGCGTTTGACGCCGGATATAGTCGGCAGGGGCCTGCTCTGATTGCAGGCGGCTGATTTCAATATAATAACCATGCACCCGGTTGAAGCCCACTTTAAGGGTGCTGATGCCGGTACGTTGTTTTTCATCCTGTTCCAGCTCGTTAAGAAATTCTCCGGCAGTGTTACTCAGATTTCGCAGTTCATCCAGTTCGCTATCATAGCCAGTCGCAATCACGCCGCCTTCACGGATAACAACAGGCGGATTTTCTTCAATAGCATTGCTGAGCAGCCTGAAGAGTTCTGGGTGTTCGCCAATGCCGCTGGATAGCGCTGTTAATTTTGGTGAATCGATAGCCTGCAATATTGTCTGTAATTCTGGCAATAAGGCGTATGCCTGCCGTAGTTTTACCAGGTCACGTGGGCGTGCTGAACGCAGACCTATGCGGGCAACAATGCGTTCAAGGTCACCAACCTGTTCGAGCAGGCTGTGTAATTGCTCATAGTGGTAATTATTGATCAGACTGCTGATACCCTGTTGTCTAAGCTGTACTTCCTTGATGTCTCTTAAGGGTCTGTGTAACCAGCGTTTTAGCAGGCGTGAGCCCATGGCTGTGGAACAATGGTCAAATACTGAACTCAGCGTATTGCTGGTACCACCAGACAGGTTAATATCAATTTCCAGGTTGCGTCGGCTTATGCTGTCCAGGATCAGACTGTCTTCATTCTGCTCTACTTTCAGGCTCTGGCAATGCGGCAGGTCTGAGAATTGTGTTTCCCTGGCATATTGCAGTAAACAGCCGGCTGCCTGAATGGCTGAATGTAAATTCTGGCAGCCAAATCCGTCCAGCGAATCAGTCTGAAATTGTTGCAATAATGCCCGTGTTGCACTGTCGGTATCAAAATCCCAGTCCGGACGTCTGCGTAAACCAGCTCGAGCTGAAATAAATCCGGGCCAGCTTGAGGATTCGCTGATTAGCAGTTCGGCCGGATTAATGCGTTCGATCTCGGCCAGCAAGGCATCTTCAGTGCCAAGCTCCATGACAGTAAAGCGACCGGCACTGATATCCAGTGAGGCCAGGCCATATTTGTCATTATTAAAAAAGAGGGCAGAGAGCAGCCTGTCCTGGGTATCTTGTAACAAGGCTTCATCACTGAGTGTGCCCGGTGTGATCAGCTTGACTACCTGGCGTTCAACAGGTCCTTTGCTGGTTGCTGGATCGCCGATCTGCTCGCATATAGCGACAGAAATACCCTGCTCTACGAGCTTAGCCAGATAGCGATCAGCAGCGTGATAGGGAATGCCACACATGGGAATGGGGTTACCTGCTGACTTCCCTCTGGCAGTCAGGGTGATATCAAGCAATTTAGCCGCTTTTTCGGCATCAGAGTAGAACAGCTCATAGAAGTCACCCATGCGGTAAAACAGCAGTTCATCCGGATGCTCTGCTTTTACCTTAAGGTATTGCTGCATCATCGGCGTATGAGCTGAAGCTGGGTTATTCAAGTGATCCTGCTGCGTTTATCTGGAGCTGAAAATGTTAAAAACAGTGTGACAGGATTCTACGTGATCCATACCGATCATACAAAAAATCTGTTTTGAATAAGTGCAATTTATCTGCTTTAATTCTTTATGAATTCTGGTGAGATTATTTTCAAAATATTGTTCCTTAAAATCAGTTTTTTTAGCCTATATTTTGCTCAGAATCCCGACACTTCGGGATGCTGAATCGGGCATACTTAATCAAACCTTTCAACAACAACCCGGATAATATCAATCAATAGCAAGTAAGGTGTTTCAATGGCAGACCAGGACAACAATAAAGAAAAAGCGCTGAGTGCAGCGCTGGCACAGATAGAACGACAATTTGGTAAGGGCTCCATGATGCGGATGGGTGATTCTGAGCGAGTTGCCATTCCAGCAATTTCGACCGGCTCACTTGGTCTGGATATAGCCCTGGGGATAGGTGGTTTGCCTAAAGGGCGTGTCGTGGAAATCTATGGCCCGGAATCTTCTGGCAAGACAACACTGACCCTGCAAGTAATAGCAGAGGCTCAGAAAGTAGGTGGCACCTGCGCATTCATTGATGCTGAACATGCACTGGATCCAATTTATGCAGGTAACCTTGGCGTCAATGTAGATGACCTGCTGGTCAGCCAGCCGGATACGGGGGAACAGGCACTGGAAATCTGCGACATGATTGTTCGCTCTGGTGCGGTCGATGTAGTAGTGGTTGACTCTGTAGCAGCGCTTACCCCACGGGCAGAGATAGAGGGGGATATGGGTGATAGTCACATGGGCTTGCAGGCACGTTTGATGTCCCAGGCTCTGCGTAAAATGACAGGCAATATCAAGAACTCCAATACTCTGGTGATCTTCATCAACCAGATTCGCATGAAAATCGGGGTTATGTTCGGCTCGCCGGAAACCACTACGGGCGGTAATGCCCTGAAATTCTATTCTTCAGTGCGACTGGATATTCGTCGTATCGGCTCTATCAAGGAAGGTGATGAAGTAGTTGGCAACGAAACCCGCGTGAAAGTCGTGAAAAATAAAGTAGCACCGCCATTCAAGCAGGTTGAATTCCAGATTTACTACGGTAAAGGGATTTCACGCTTGGGTGAGATTATTGATCTGGGTGTCAAACATGATCTGGTGGAAAAATCGGGTGCCTGGTATGCCTACAAGGGTGAAAAGATCGGACAAGGCAAAAAGAATGCTATCCAATATTTAGAAGAAAACCCTGAAATAGCTGAGGAAATTGAGGCAACGCTCAGAGAGCAATTGCTCGCCAAACCTGGAAAGCCTGACCAGCAGCAGGCAGCAGAAGAATCAGATGAGGTAGCTGTTGCTGAAGAATAAGCTTGCACTTGGGTTTGAGCGTGGCTAATTCAGACAGACAATACAGTCAAAACAGTCAAAAGAACGAGAAAAGCCCTCAGATATCTGTTCGTCGTGCTGCAATGGATTTACTGGCTCGACGGGAACATTCCTTTCAGGAATTAGTCCAAAAGTTATCTGCAAGATTTCCAGAAGAGGATATTTATACCGTAGTGGATAAACTCAGAGCTGAAAATCTTCAGTCAGATCAGCGCTATCTGGAAGCGTATGTACGGTTTCGTCGCAACAAGGGCTTTGGTCCGCTAAAGATAGAAGTGGAACTCTATGGTAAAGGGCTGGATTCCGAAGTGCTTAGGGAATGTCTTTACAGTGATGAAAATGACTGGCAGGAGTTGTGTCAGCAGGCTTTTGAAAAACGTTTTCCGGTGGTGAATATAAATAATAATAAAGAAAGAGCGAAGTGTGAGCGGTTTCTACTACAAAGAGGTTTTCCTCATGAGACCATCAAAGAAACATTCAGTTGCTCGAATACTTAAAATGCAGGTCATACTATAAATGGAATCGAACTGGTATTTAATTCACAGCAAGCCCAAAGAAGAGTATAGGGCCTTTGATAATCTGGAAAATCAGGGCTTTGAAGTATTTCTACCACTTTTGCAGTCCTATAAATTGAAAAAAGGCAAACAAAGTAAGGTGGTCGAGCCCTTATTTCCC
>JAYPJO010000090.1:536-8438 GCA_038128465.1 Gammaproteobacteria bacterium | reverse complement strand
CCAAAAACATGGGAAAAATTTACACCCCCCTTGGCTATAATCGCGCCATCGGCTATAACTCGGGTTTTGCCACTACCCCCGCGCTCCCTGTCCCAACTATCCTCAATAAAACTTGCCTTGCCATCATACTGCTCAAGACCTGAACAAATATTATTCTGTAATTCCAGCAAGTACGTTTTTACTGCTTTAGTATCCACTTCTAACACCTTCTTAGGCTCTCCTGCTAGTTAGCTTCTTATTATTTTCTGGCTCAACAAGTCACGAATTCTGCTTGGTTTTTGCTGGTCGCCCAGCTCTCCAGGAACAATAAGGATGTCCTCACCATTAAAAAACTTTTCAACCTGTTGCCGGGAAAGTGCCGGCTCTTTGCCGGAAGGGTTGGCAGATGTAGACACTAACAAGCCCAGCCTTTCACATAATAATTTCACAACAGGGTGCTGGCTGACCCGAACCGCAACTGTAGCAAAATTTCCTTTTATCCAGGAGGGTATCGCTTGATCTGTGTCAGGAATAAGCCAGGTATCCGGGCCTGGGCACTCTTCTTTCAGTAACTGCCGGGCAGACTCAGGTAAAGGCTCAACAAGTTCCTGAATCTGGCTCAACCTGGAGGCAACCAGAACCAGGCCTTTGTCAATTTCGCGGTCTTTTATTAGCAGAATTTTTGTAACGGCGGCTTCATTGAAGGGGTCACAGCCCAAGCCCCATACACCTTCCGTCGGGTAGGCAATAATGCCGCCGGCATTCACGTGCTCAGCAATTCGATTTAAATCCATAGCCTCTGTCATTGGGGCGGGATTATCACTTAAGCCGGCCTTAAAGCATAGCCTCCTTGCCCGGAAATTATGAGCCCCTCCAGTTCCAGCTCAATCAGGGCAGAACTCACCTGTTCCGCACTTAGCTTGGAGCGGCGGATAATCAGGTCAGTATTGGTTGCTTCGTAGTCAATTTGCTGTAATACCTTTTTTAATGCTGGCGATAAAGGCCGCGGCTTAGTAGCTTCATTAGCGCCGTTGCTCGGCCTGGTTTCTGTAATTACCGTATAAGCATGCAGCTCTTCAAGAATGTCATTTACATTTTCTACCAGCTTAGCGCACTTTTTTTAGGTAAATTGTGATTTGTTTACAGTTCCTGAACTTGAAGAAATAATAATTTGCCCCGAAATAACGTATTATTGCTCCCCGAATTGATGCCTGATGGCCAGTAAATAATGAGTTTGCTTGAAATTTTAGAGTTTCCAGACCCCAGGTTGCGAAAAAAAGCCCTTCCGGTTGCTGCTGTAGATGAAGCACTTCAGCAAACAATCGCTGACATGTTTGAAACTATGTATGCTGCCTCAGGTATTGGTCTGGCTGCTACCCAGGTTAATATCCAAAAACGTGTGCTGGTCATGGATTTATCTGATGAGGAGGAAGGGCCCGACCCGCTGGTGTTTATTAATCCGGAAATCACTGTTCTTGACCCAGAGCCCTACCGCCATGAAGAGGGCTGCCTTTCGGTACCGGGCTATTTTGAGTTTGTTGAAAGGCCGCGCAAAGTGCTGGTCAAGGCTCTTGACAGGGAAGGAGAGCCTTTTGAAATGGAGGCGCAAGGTCTGCTGGCGGTATGTGTCCAGCATGAAGTTGACCATCTTAACGGCAAGCTGTTTGTTGATTATCTGTCCGTATTGAAACGTCAGCGAATCAAAACCAAACTGGAAAAAGAGCACAAGCAAAAAGCTTCTGCCTGAATTGATTACGCAGTTGATAAGCTCATTTGAATAATATGATGAATAAGCCTGCGCTAAGAATAGGCTTTGCTGGCACTCCTGCTTTTGCCGCTTCGCATTTGGAGTCCCTGATCAGTCACGGGCATCATGTGCTAGCGGTATATACCCAGCCGGACCGTCCTGCCGGCAGAGGTAAACAACCCAAAGCAAGCGCTGTAAAAATAATAGCGCAGACTGCAGACGTCCCGGTTTATCAACCATTAAGTTTAAAAAATGATGACGCCCAGGATCAGCTTCGTTCCTTACAGCTTGACCTGTTAATTGTAGTTGCTTACGGCCTGATTCTGCCTCAAGCAGTGCTGGACATCCCTCGCTATGGCTGCATCAATGTACATGCTTCCCTGCTACCCCGTTGGCGTGGCGCGGCCCCCATAGAAAGAGCCATACTGGCTGGTGATGAAAAAACGGGCATCACCATCATGCAAATGGATGCCGGTCTTGATACTGGAGATATTTTATTAAGCAAAGAAACCGCTATTACCGAGCAAGATAATTGCCACATCCTGGGCAGCCGACTCAGTATGCTTGGCGCAGAAGCCATAGAAGAAGTGTTGTCGCAAATCCAGGCAGGCGGCCTTAACGCCCAGGCTCAGGATGATGGTGCCAGCACCTATGCTGAAAAATTAAGCAAAGAAGACGCTTTAATTTACTGGGATAAAACCGCTTCTAAAATACAGCGCCAGGTCAATGCATTTTATCCGCGATCTCCAGCCTACTGCTTCTATAAGGGTGAGCGTATACGCATTTTGCAAGCCTCTATACGCGATCTCAGTCTGTCTGCCCCTGCCGGAACCATAAGTAAGGTTACGTCGGATGGCATTGCCGTGGCTTGTTCCAATTCCTGTTTGCTTGTAACAAAAATACAGCTTCCTGGCAAAGCCGAAGTCCTGGTAAAAGACTTCTTAAATGGCCGTAAAGACTTTTTTTCTACTGGCCATGCATTTGTTTCTGCACCTGGTCAGTAATAGTCGCTGGAGCTAAGTTGTGGCCATTGATAATACACGCACGACTGCAGCCAGGATTGTGCAGCGCCTGTTACTTCAGCAAGGCTCACTTTCAACACTTCTGGAAGAGTTTATAACTGAAAAAAACAAAGATGATAAACCGCTCATCCAGGCGCTTTGTTTTGGCATCTGCCGACATTATGAACAGCTAAACTATATTGCTAATACTGCTCTTGCCAAGCCATTAAGAAAAAAAGACCTGGATATTTTTTGCCTTATTCTGGTTGGCGTCTATCAATTATTTTTTATGCACATGCCTGACTATGCCATTATCAACAGTGCGGTCGAGAGCTGTGTAAAACTTAAAAAGCCCTGGGCAAAGAGTCTGGTTAATGCTGTTTTACGTTCAGTACAGCGCGAACAAACTGCACTCGAAACCCTTCTGCAAACAGATCGGCATTTAAAGTATTCACACCCCGAATGGCTAGAAACAATGCTAAAACAGAACTGGCCGGATGATTTCCACGCAATCATGCATGCCAATAACCAGCATCCGCCTATGAGTTTGAGGGTTAATCTGAGCAGAATAAATCGCGCAGATTTCCAGAAGCAGCTTGAAACTGCTCAGTTAAATTTCCGCTGTGGAGAATTAACAGGCTCATCTTTGTTGCTGGATACCCCCATTCCCGTGGAAAATCTGCCAGGTTTTGCTGAAGGCTTGGTCAGTGTGCAAGATGAAGCTTCTCAACTGGCAGCAGAGCTATTGAATCCTCAGCAGTATGACAGCGTACTGGATGCATGTGCTGCTCCTGGCGGTAAAAGCTGTGCCATTTTAGAAAGGGCAACTGCTATAGATCTGTTTGCGGTTGATAATGATGCTGCGCGCTTAAAACGCATAGAGGAGAATCTGCAAAGAAGCGGCTTGGCAGCAAACGTTATTCACAATGACATCATTAACCAGGCCCGTGCCTGGCAACAACATCGCTTTTTTGATCGTATCCTGCTTGATGTGCCCTGTTCAGCAATTGGCGTTATCCGTCGCCATCCTGATATTAAGATCCTTCGTCAGCCCGAGGATATAGAAAAATTAATTCCTATTCAGCAGGCAATTCTGGATGCGGTTTGGCCCTTATTAAAACCAGGGGGCTTATTACTATATGCAACCTGCTCAGTGTTAAAAGCCGAAAACGAAGACCAGATAAAAACTTTTCTTTCGCACCACAACGATGCCAGAGAGTCGCCTCTGAAGGTGACCTGGGGTAAAAAATGTGAATTTGGCCGTCAGCTTTTACCCAGTGCCGATTCTCACGATGGCTTCTACTATGCGCTGATACAAAAGTGTTAGACTATAGAGATCCAAGATTATGGCTTTTATCGAAAAGCTATGGATAGGCAATGAAAATAATTATTCTTGGCTCCAATAAGATTGGCGCCAGTCTGGCAGAGAACCTAGAAAAAGAAGCCAATGACATTACCGTCATCGACGCCGATGCCGAACGCTTAAGAGAGCTAAAAGACCGATTGGATATTGGCACCACTGTTGGCCAGCCGTCTTTTCCCGATGTTCTGGCCAGTGCTGGCGCCAAAGATGCCGATATGCTTATTGCTGTCACTGACAGCGATGAAATCAATCTGGTTGCCTGTCAGGTTGCCTTCAGCCTGTTTCGTACCCCAAAAAAAATCTGTCGCCTGCGTGCCAACTCTTATGTCAATTCACCCAAACTTTTTGGTTCCGAAGCCTTTCCTGTTGATGTTGTTATCAGCCCCGAGGAAATAGCTTCTCATTACATCAAAAGCCTGCTTGATTTACCCGGCTCCCTTCAAGTTATGGACTTCGCCGACGGTCTGGTACAGCTGGTTGCTGTTCGTGCTGAGGATGGCGGCCCGCTGATCAATCAGGAAATCAGAACCTTACGCGAACATATGCCGCATGTGGATACCAGGGTAGCGGCCATTTTCAGAAAAAATCGGCCAATAATTCCAGCGGGCAATACCATCATCGAGCGCGGCGACGAAGTATTTTTTATTGCTGCCAAAGAAAATATACGCTCAGTGATGAGCGAAATGCGTGAGGTCGACAACCCTTATAAACGCATTATCATAGCCGGAGGGGGAAATATCGGTGAACGTCTGGCTTCAGCTATTGAAAAAAAATACCGTACTAAGGTACTAGAAATAAATGCTGATCGCTGTCAGCTCCTCGCTGAATCGCTAAATAATACAACTGTGCTACATGCTGATGCTTCTCACCGTGAAGTATTGCTGGAAGAAGGCATTGATTCTGCTGATGTCTTTCTTGCACTGACCAATAATGACGAAGCTAACATCATGTCTTCTTTATTAGCAAAACGCCTGGGTGCTGCAAGAGTAATGACACTGATAGCCAACCCTTCATATGTAGATCTGGTTCAGGGTGGTGAAATTGATATCGCCATTTCACCTCAAATGGCTACTATTGGCAGTCTGCTGACGCATATCCGGCGAGGGGATATTGTCAATGTGCACTCCTTACGCCGTGGCGCTGCAGAAGCCATCGAAGTGATTGCGCATGGTGATAAATCTACATCCAAGGTAGTCGGTAAAACTATTGAAAAGATCGAGTTACCTGCTGGCACAACTATTGGCGCCATTGTTCGTGATGGTCATGTTCTCATTGCTCATGATGATGTCATTATAGAAACTGATGATCATGTCATTCTATTCATGGTTGATAAACGTAAAATTTCAGAAGTAGAAGCCCTGTTCCAGGTCGGCTTTACCTTCTTTTAAACGGCTTCCGGCCATATGGTTAGATTGAATTTATGCATTTTCATGTCATATTTCGAATATTAGGCATAATGCTGATGCTTTTCAGCCTGACCCTGCTGCCCCCGGCTGGCCTGGCTTTCCTGTTCAACGATTCTAACGGCATAGCTTTTCTGATAGCCTTTCTCATCACTATATTATGTGGCCTTGCCTGCTGGCTCCCAACTCATAACTACAGAGCTGACTTGCGAACCCGCGACGGGTTCCTGATAGTTACTCTTTTCTGGACTGTACTTGGTCTGTTCGGAAGCATCCCATTTATCATGTCCAGCGACATGCAAATGTCCTTTACTGACGCCCTGTTCGAATCTGTATCAGGTTTAACCACTACTGGTGCAACCGTACTGTCCGGGCTCGATGATATGCCCAGATCAATACTTTATTATCGCCAGCAGTTACAGTGGCTCGGTGGCATGGGTATTGTCGCCATCGCTGTCGCCATATTGCCTATGCTCGGCATAGGTGGCATGCAGCTATATAAAGCTGAAAGTCCAGGTCCAATTAAAGACAACAAGCTTTTACCTCGTGTTACAGAAACTGCCAAGGCGCTTTTGTTTCTTTATGTCAGCCTCACAACCCTATGCGCTATTGCCTATTATCTTGCTGGTATGGATGCTTTCGATGCCATAACTCACAGCTATTCAACAATCGCAATTGGCGGTTTTTCTACACATGATGCCAGCATCGGGTACTTTGAAAACCCCGCAGTAGAATTAATTGCTGTTTTCTTTATGGTTATTTCTGGTATCAATTTTGCCCTGCACTTTCTGGCACTCCGCTCTCGTAGCCTTAAAAATTACTGGCCTGATACAGAGCTCAGGTTTTATTTGCTTTTGCTTCTTGTGATTTCTGCTATCACCGTTTTTGTTCTAATCATTTCGGGGACTTATCCGCCTGACGAGGCCTTATTAAAAGGTCTGTTCGAAGTCGTTTCAATCAGTACCACGACCGGATTCAGTTCTGCCGACTTTAGTGCATGGCCCACATTTCTGCCATTTCTGCTTTTTTACATGGCTATTATCGGGTCCTGTGCAGGCTCTACTGGCGGAGGTATGAAGGTCATTCGAATTGTTTTGATTATCAAACAGGGATTCAGGGAGCTTGAACGCCTCATTCACCCTAACGCCGTTGTCCCCATCAAACTTGGTAGCAATAAAGTTCAGGACAGGGTTATAGAATCTGTCTGGGGGTTTTTCTCTGTTTATGTAATGGCCTATATGGCTATGCTGCTGGCCTTATTGGCAACAGGCCTGGATATCACAACTGCTTTCACCGCTGTTGGCGCCAGCATCAATAATCTGGGGCCGGGATTGGGTGATGTTGCCCAGACCTATGGCGATATGCCAACTTCCAGCAAGTGGGTATTGTGCCTGGGAATGCTACTTGGCAGACTGGAGGTATTCACCTTGCTGGTTCTGCTATCACCTCACTTCTGGCGAGATTAATCAGGCCGTATAAGGTTCAGACACTCCTTCTGGCTGGTACCGAAAACGTTTATATTCCCACTGGTACTGCTCTGGTGCATCTTTTACGGCTTTTTCAACCGTTCTGCTCAGGCCTTCAACAGACTCATGCATATGCCTGGCATATATTTGCTCTTCTGGCTCCGTGATAACTATGTGAAAGCCGTCTTTTACACGTTTTGCGTATGTAAGCAGGGCTCTGGCCCCGGTTTTCTGTATCAGTCGAGAAATCAGCGTCATGGTATAAGCATCGTTGCCAAAAAAAGGCACAAACTCTCCTGCCCTGGGGGTCGGTATCTGATCCGGCAAAATCCCAACCATTTCTCCCTGCTTAAGTGCATTGAGCATAGCCACTACCCCTTTGTTGTTGGCTGGATACATTTTGGCGCTACCACGGGATCTGGCCTTACACAATAAAGCATCCAGATTTTTATGTTTAGGCGACTGGTAAAGCTGGCTGCAGGGACCCAGTGTGCTTAAATACAAGCCCATCAGCTCCCAGTTGCCATGATGAGGGCCAATGAGGATCAGGCCTTTTTTCTGTTCCAAAGCCTCCTTTATCAATTCGCTCCCTTCCACAGCTTTTATTTCAGCTATTATTTTATCGACCGGCCATAACCATACCGGCCCACTCTCAGCCAGCGCCATCCCGGTATGCTGTAAACTCAGAAGAGCCAGTTTTTGCTGGTGCTTTTTACTTAATTGCGGAAAACATAGCTGAAGATTACATAAACTGGTTTTATACAGCCGGGTATTTAGCAAATAAGCCGAATATCCTAACATTTTGCCGACTTTTCTCGCCATATTTAAAGAAAATAGCGACATAAGCTTTATAAACAATATACTAATCTGGATTTTCAAAGTGGCCAATCGCCTTTTTGCAGCCCGGTTTTCAGGCAAAAGCATACTCTCTTCATTATGATTG
>JAYPJO010000090.1:0-526 GCA_038128465.1 Gammaproteobacteria bacterium | reverse complement strand
GATTGAGCCAAGTTATTCTCGCTATCATTGCCAGATTTTAGGATAATTGCCGTCCTCAAGGGCATATGTCCTTTATTATTAAACCAGAATGAAATAATACATTGAGCAAAACACCAGAATTCGATACATCCACTTTCCAAGGGTTAATTCTAGCATTACAGCAATACTGGGCCGACCAGGGCTGTGTGATAGTCCAGCCGCTCGACCTTGAGGTTGGTGCCGGAACCTTTCATCCGGCAACTTTCCTGCGAGCTATTGGCCCGGAAAGTTGGCATACGGCTTATGTGCAGCCCTGTCGAAGGCCTACTGATGGTCGCTATGGTGAAAACCCAATGCGCTTACAGCACTATTATCAGTTTCAGGTTATTCTCAAACCATCACCTTTAAACATTCAGGAGCTGTATTTAAATTCGCTAAAAATGATAGGAATTGATGCTAATGTGCATGATATTCGCTTTGTTGAAGACAACTGGGAATCGCCTACACTGGGGGCCTGGGGCTTGGGTTGGGAGGTCTGGCTGAACGG
>JAYPJO010000089.1:7500-8479 GCA_038128465.1 Gammaproteobacteria bacterium | reverse complement strand
GCGCTCGACCCACCATGGGGATATTTCCAGACTTTCAGTCATGGTGAAGGTTTTGATGTTGACCGCATCCTGGACAGGCTGGGGAATCCGTTTACGATTTTGTCACCGGGTGTATCCATTAAACCCTATCCATGTGGTGTGCTGGGGCACCCGACCATGGATGCAATGCGCAGGCTGGTGATTGAACATGATGTCAATCCCGATGAAATTACGGCGATACGGGTCAGGGCGGGGTCAAATATCCTCAATCCCCTGCGTTACCCCATCGCCAATAATGAACTGGAAGCAAAATTCTGCCCGGCTTTCATGGTCAGTGCTATTGCCCTGCGTCGCAAGGCCGGTATCCATGAATTCAATGATGATTTTGTGCAGAGTGAACCCGTACAGTCCTTGATGAAAAAGGTTGAACGTGTGCTGGACCCTGAAATAGAAGCACAGGGCTGGGAAAAAATACGCAGTACCGTGGAAGTGGATTTACAGGATGGGACAAGCCTGGTGGAGAAAGCCGATGAGCGATATCGGGGCGGACCGGATCTACCCTTTACCCGGGACGATTTGCTGGAGAAATTCAGCGACTGTGTCTCTCTCGTGCTCAGTGAGCAGGACGTGAAAACAGTCTTTGAGCTGGTTGAAACGCTGGAAGAATGTAGCAACATCAATGAGCTGGTTGCCAGTTTATGCCCTGAAATGCCAGAAGGGTAGGAGTTAAAGCTATGAGCCTTGCCATGCTTTCTATTGCTGCGCTGGTACTGGCTGTCACACTCAGTTGTACCACTGCAGTTAATATCGGCATCCTGTCAATGTCGCTGGCGCTGATCATCGGCGTCTGGGTCGGCGACATGTCAACCGCCACGGTAATGGCTGGTTTTCCCACTTCGCTGTTTACAACCCTGCTGGGGGTAACCCTGTTATTCTCAATTGCAGAAACCAATGGTACGCTGTCACGGGTAACGACGCGCGCTGTGGCCCTGTGCCGGGG
>JAYPJO010000089.1:0-7490 GCA_038128465.1 Gammaproteobacteria bacterium | reverse complement strand
CCAATGATGTTTTTTATGGTCGGCTTTGTCATTTCAACCATCGGTGCGGGTGCAACACCAGCCAGTGCCTTGCTGGCGCCTCCGGCGATGGCTGTAGCCGGACGTGCCGGTATTCCGCCATTGCTAATGGCGGTCATGGCGGGTAATGGCGTGCTGGCCGGGACCCTGTCGCCTTTTTCACCCACCGGCATTGTTGCCAATGGCGTAATGGACCAGATAGGGCTGGATGGGGTTGAGTGGTATACCTTTGGTTACAATGCCTTTGCCCACGCCCTGATGGGTTTCGGGACCTTCTTTTTGTTTGGCGGACACAAGCTTTTTCGTAGAGAGCAAAATAATGCTGAGTTTTCTGCGATGGACAATATCGAGCAGGAGTCGATGCAGAAACAACACTGGATCACCGTGGCCGGTATCGTGGTATTTATCATTCTGGTTGCCGTTTTTTCACTGGATGTCGGCATGATTGGCATGATCATGGCAACCGTGCTTGTCCTGCTCAAGACCGTTGATGAAGGCAAGGCCATCAAGAACATTCCATGGCGGGTGATACTGATGGTGACGGGCGTCAGTGTGCTGATTTCATTGCTGAATGCAACCAACGGCATGGATCTGATCACCGGCAGCATCGCCAGTATCGCCACACCGGGCACCATAAACCCCATTGTTGCATTTACTGCTGGCCTGGTTTCAGTTTATAGCAGTACCTCAGGCGTGGTGTTACCGGCGTTTCTACCGATGGTACCTTCATTGGCAGAACAGCTCGGGGGGATGGACCCTCTGAAAATTGCCTGGGCCATGAGTGTGAATTCCTCGCTGGTGGATCTGTCCTCACTTTCCACAGTGGGTGCACTTTATATTGCCAGCGCGGCACCGGGAACAGACCATAGACGCTTCTTCAATGCACTGCTGGCCTGGGGGATGTCAATGACGGTAATAGGGGCATTATTAAGCAAATTGATGTTTGGTTAATTGCTCTGCAACCAGGCATCATTCATCAGAAAGGTTCACAGGCTGTTTTGCATAACGGCACAGTACAAATTTATACAGGAGACTGGCAATGCGCATAGCCGTACTGGATGACTACTTCGAAAAGGCACTGGAACTGGCTGACTGGAGCCCTTTAGCAGACCGTACCGAGGTGACTGTATTCAGGGAGTATCTGGGTGATAACGAAGATAAACTAGCCGAAGTGCTTGGTGACTTTGACATCATTGTGGGTATGCGTGAACGCACCCGGTTTCACAAAAGCCTGCTGACCAGATTGCCGAAACTCAAACTACTTATTACAACAGGTATGCGCAATTTGTCCTTTGATATAGAGGCGGCCAATTCACAGGGGGTGACGGTTTGTGGTACCAGGGGAGTGGGCAAGCCGGCTAATGAGCTTGCTGTTGGCATGATGATCGCGCTCATGCGCGATATCCCTGCCCAGCACCAATCAATGAAAGCTGGCGGTTGGCAGACCCATGCCGGTAATGATCTTGCCGGCAAGACTTTGGGGATACTGGGTCTTGGTAAACTCGGTAGTGCCATGGCTCGGGTTGCCAATGCCCTTGATATGAAAGTCATAGCCTGGAGTCAGAATATGACCGATGAACAGGCAAGGGAAGCAGATGCTACCCGGGTTGAAAAAGATGAATTGTTCAGCCAGGCCGATGTTATTTCTGTTCACCTGATCTTAAGTGAACGTACCCAGGGTATAGTCGGTTCGCATGAGCTTGCATTAATGAAGCCAAGCGCTTTTCTTATCAATACAGCGCGTGGCCCCATCATTGATGAAAAAGCACTGTTTGAGGCTCTCAAATCTCGGCGTATTGCTGGTGCTGCACTGGATGTTTACGGCATCGAGCCGCTGCCGCCGGAAGACCCACTGCGACAACTCGACAACGTGCTCCTGCTGCCTCATATCGGCTACGTTACCGCTGAAAATTTCTCCAGGATGTATAGTGATGTGGTCGAGGATATCGTTGCTTTTCTCGATGGCGAGCCGGTGCGGGTGCTCACCCCTTGAGTTGAATAATCCGGTTTTCTGGCCGGTTTTACCGACTCCCGGAATTCCCTTATCTGGTTGCTGATGTCTAATTAGTCGAGATCTAGAAGTCTGTACTGTTCAGGGTCAAAGATGAGCCCAAGTACATAGGGTCCAATCAGTACACCGACGGCCATGTAGGCAACAATGGTCGCCATACCCAGGCGCCGAAACAAAATAGCTCCCAACAGGGAAAAGGAAAGAATGATGATGTACTGCTGAAAGAGTGCTTCTGCCATGTAGGAAGTTCAGTATATTCCGGTGGTTGTGGAGAATATCCAGTTTAACGAATGGAACTGCAAGGAAACAATACTGGTATACGGATCATCACCATGACATAAGAAGGTTTTAGTGCTGCTTAATACGTTCGGTTCCCTGTTCTTTTTCATCTTTTGAAGCCTGTTTCTCGGAACTGGTTGCATGAATTACCAGGTTTTTAAAAGCCAGCAACAGGCCCATAAACAAAAAGGCTCCGGGAGGTAACAGGGCCAGCAGAAAGCCCGGATAGTTCGGCAGAACAGTAATTTCCCATTGCCCGGCAATGGGGATCAGCAAGTCCATATTTGCAAACAGACGCCCGGTGCCAAAGACTTCTCGCAGTGCTCCCAGCACAATCAGGACAGCAGAAAATCCCAGCCCAGTCATCATACCATCGAGGATAGCGGGCAATGGAGGGTTTTTCGCCGCAAAGGTGACAGCGCGACCGAGAATGACGCAATTAGTCACGATCAGTGGAATAAAAATACCAATGCTCAGATACAGGGAATAGGCAAAGGCCTGCAGCAGTAGTTCCACGCTGGTAACAAAGGCGGCAATGATCAGAATAAAAACCGGCAAACGTATAGCATTATTTACCTGATGCCGTATCAGGGAGACCATCAGGTTGGAGCAAATCAGCACAATGATCGTGGCAAGAGACAGCCCAAGGGCATTTACCACTGAGGAGCTGACAGCCAGCAGCGGGCAAAGCCCCAGTAATTGCACCAGTGCCGGGTTGTTGTGCCAGAGCGCTTGGCTACTGATTTTTGCAAAGGGTGTTGTCATAAATTCAGTAAACGGTCTTTATTGTCCTCAAAAAACTGCAATGCCCTGGCTGCAGCCTGCGTGACTGCCCTGGGTGTTATGGTGGCACCGGTAAACTGATCAAACTCTCCGCCATCTTTTACTATTGTCCAGGCCGGTACCGGGGGATTGTTCAGGGAGCGGCCGTTGAAATTCAGAACCCAGTCGGAAATCCTGATATCAATCAGATCACCCAGTCCGGGTGTTTCACGATGTGACAGGACCCTGATCCCCGTGACAAGCCCTGTCATATCAATACCAATGATAAAACTAATGTCGCCGTTATATCCGTCACGGGCGATGGCGGGCAAAATTATGCCGCTGACCTGATTATTGCTCCTGGCTATATAGGCATTGCTTTGCTGTCGTAAACCTAGTAATTCAATTTGTGTGTAGTCTTTTGTGTCCGGTGCCAGTATAAAACTGTCACTGGTGAGGTCATTATCGTGCTGACTGTCGGGGAAAATGAGAGACAGAGCCTGGCGTTCCGTTGCTCGAATCTGTTCGTTTATCCGGTTTGCACTCAGGCTGTAAACTGTACCCAAGACAAGTCCTGTTATGACTGCTACGGTTGTCAGTCGTAATACATTTGAACCTATGCTTTTGAATAAACCCTCAGACATCTTTTACTGGCCGTGGCTGTGTATAGAAATCAATAAGCGGTGCACAGAAATTTCCCAGCAGCACTGCAAATGCAATACCATCGGGATAGGCTCCCCAGACTCGGATGATGTAGGTCACCAGGCCAATTAAGGCACCATAGATAATGCGTCCTTTGGGGGTTGTTGAAGCGGTGACCGGATCCGTTGCAATAAAAAAAGCACCGAGCATGGTGCCGCCACCAAACAAATGCATCAGTGGAGAACCACCACTGGCTGAACTGCCGCCATCATAAAATATGGCTGCCAGCAGCGTCATACAGCCCAACATAGCTGCCGGAATATGCCAGGCAATAATACGTTTGTATAACAGCACCAGTCCGCCCGCCAGATAGCCGGCATTAACCCATTCCCAGCCGGTACCGGACAGGGTGCCGAAGAAGGTATTTTGTGCCCAGAACTCGCTGACGAGCATGCCACCACGTTCATTACGAAACATATCGAGTGCTGTTGCTCCGGTATAGGCATCTGCATTTGGCTCAATCCCGGCAGGTATGGCCCAGCTGCTCATCTGTAGTGGAAATGCAATCAGCAATACTGCATAGGCAACCATGGCAGGATTAAAGAGGTTTTGTCCCAGCCCACCATAGAGCTGTTTGGCAATAACGATGGCAAAAAACATACCCGTAATGCCCAGCCACCAGGGCGAGCCAGGCGGGATACATAGCGCCAGCAGTACGGCGGTGACCACTGCACTGTAATCTTTCAGATAAAAACCAGGCCGACGCTTACGACAAATCAGTACCAGTGCTTCAAGCAGTACTGCACACAGGCATAGCCAGGCAATATTAATCAGAGAGCCAATACCAAAAAAGAAGCACAGTGCAATCAGGCCGGGGATACAGGCTACCAGTACCCACAACATGATCTGAGGCGTTGACAAAACCTGGTGTTTATCCGGCAATTTGATTTTCTTAACTGCCATCAGGAACTTCCTGGATGTTTTGCTTTTGCCCGTTGTAATGCAGCCTGGATCAAATCGTCCTGTTTCGTACTGGTCTGGGCAAGTTCAGCACGTGCCTGACGGCGCTGTTCCTGTCTAGCCTTTTCACTGGCAAGGCGTTGTTCACGGTAGTCAAAACGTTGCTTCACAGCTTGGGCTTTTTGTTGTTTATCGTCCTGTTCACGGATGGCAAGTTTTGCCATTTTATAATACTGCACCAGCGGGATATGGCTGGGGCAAACAGCATGACAGAGACCGCATTCAATACAATCCATAAGTCTGTACTGCAGCGCCTTGTCATAGGCGTTACCCTGAGCAAACCAGTATAGTTGTTGTGGCAGTAATGCAACCGGACAGGCATCAACACACAAACCACAACGGATACAGGCCTGCTCACTGAGGCTTTTCTCCGGCAGTGCCGGTACTGGTTCAGGGTCCGCTTCAATAAAATCGATACAATCAACAGGGCAGGGCGCCTCACACAGCTCACAACCTGTGCATTCTGACACTATCACACTATGCATCTGCTGTGCTGCACCAACGATGGCATCAACCGGGCATGCCTGAATACAGAAGGTACAGCCGATACATTCATCTTCCCTGATTCTGGCTATTTTGGGTTGTGCTTTAGCCTCATCAGCCGCTAGTGGAGCGGGCTCAAGATCCAGTAAATTAGCCAGCTGAATAACGGTATCCTGGCCACCAGGAGGACATAGATTAATTGCGGTACCTGTGCTGATGGCTTCTGCATAGGGTTTGCAGCCGGGATAACCACATTGAGCACATTGTGTCTGCGGCAATAAAGTATTTATCTGATCAATCAAAGGATTGGCAGTGATCCTGAATTTGTTGGCTGCATATCCCAGCAGGACGCCAGCTACAACTGTAATTATCAGAAGTGCAAATACTGTAGTCAGTATTGGGGTCATAGCCAGATCTATACCAGGCCAACAAAGCCCATGAAAGCCAGAGACATCAGGGCAGCAGTGATCATGGCAATGGAGGCTCCCTGGAAGGGTGCTGGGACATCAGCCAGGCTTAGTTTTTCACGTAGCGCAGCAAACAGAACCAGTACCAGTGAAAAGCCTATAGCCGCACCAAAACCGTAGAAGGCAGCTTCGATAAAACTGTTACCGGCATTGATATTCAGCAGGGCTACGCCAAGGACGGCACAATTGGTTGTTATCAGGGGTAAAAAAATACCAAGTACTTTGTGTAATAACGGGGCGGTTTTATGTAAGAGTAATTCAGTGAAATTAACCAGAACTGCAATGATGACGATAAAGCTGATCGTCCTTAGCCAGGTGATGTCCAGTGGTACCAGCAGGTACTGATAGACAATGTAAGACACCATGGCTGCAAGCGTTAAGACAAAAGTTGTAGCAGCTGACATGCCGATGGCTGTTTCAACTTTATTGGAGGAACCCATAAAGGGGCAGAGTCCCAGAAACTGAACCAGAATAAAATTATTTACCAGAATAGCGCTGATCAGGAGGAGGATAATTGCACTCATATCAGCGCCCGGTTTCAGCTCCTTTCGATGAGCTCTATCATGTAACCATCCGGATCTTTTACAAATGCAATCACAGTACCGCCATGCATCATAGGCCCGGCAGGTCTGACTACATTTCCGCCTTTGGCAGTAATGTCATCACAGGCCTGGTAGGCATCATCGACTGCGATGGCGATATGTCCAAAGGCATTACCCATCTCGTAAGAATCGGTTTCCCAGTTGTGGGTCAGTTCAATGACTGTATTACTGCCTTCATCGCCATAACCCACAAAAGCCAGTGTGAATTTTCCATCAGGAAAATCTGTTTTTCGTAACAGCTGCATGCCAAAAATATTGGTATAAAAATCAATGGCAGCATCCAGATCAGTCACCCGGAGCATGGTATGTAATATTCGCATTCAGGCCTCTTTTTGATTGTGTTGTTATTAATTATCTAGAGGAATTATGCCAATAATGAGAGACTTTCACCATGCCGGATATACAAAGTAATGAAATAGAACTTTGGTTCACTGAAGAAAATCAAATCGATGATCAGGAACTGCTCAATGAATATCGTTCATTGATTAATGATGAGGAATTAAAGCGTTATGAACGTCTGGTTTTTCCACCGCACCAAAAGCAGTTTTTAGTTTCCCGGGCTCTTCTGAGAACAGTGCTGGGGCAATATCTTGATCAGCCCCCGGAAACTCTGGTTTTTGCCAGAAATTCCTATGGCAAACCAAGGATTGCCAGTTTCGAAAAATCTCTGCCTATCAGTTTCAACCTTTCGCATACAGATGGTCTCTGTGTCCTTGCTGTCACCAGGGAAAATGATCTGGGTGTTGATGTTGAATATCTTACCCGCAAAGTTGACATTCTAAATCTTGCCAAGCGTTTCTTTTCAGAACAGGAGTACGCAGAACTTGCAGCCCTGGATGTCGAGAAATTTGATGAACGTTTTTTCAGGCTCTGGACTTTAAAGGAAGCTTATATCAAAGCTTGTGGTATGGGGCTATCGATTTCGCTGAAGGACTTTGGCTTCAGTTTTTTCAGTAAGAAGATTATTGTTAATTTTGCCGAGGAGCGCATGGATAAACCTGAATTTTGGCAATTCTGGCAATTCCGGTTTCAGAAGAAATTCCAGATTGCACTGGCTGCAAGTGTTAAACAAGGGCCGTCTAAAGAAAAGTTGTTGGCCAGGGAGGGCAGGCCGTTGGATAAGTTTGAAAAATTTCAGCTGGTTGATTTACTACAAAACTAGGGAATGTTTTTGACTATCAGGTAAACTTTGCCGCTGCATTGTAG
>JAYPJO010000088.1:2843-8489 GCA_038128465.1 Gammaproteobacteria bacterium | reverse complement strand
TTCATCGACAGGGCCGATTCGTACACCATTTTTCCAGCCAGCATGGGTGACAGGAGAAGACTCTGAATCAATGGCATAGACCATATTCTCTTCTGTGATAAAAAGCCCACTGATGCGACCAAAGGCATAGCGCGAATCAAGATAATTCCCTTCCTGGTCATAAATTTCAATGCGATGATTACCACGGTCAGCGATCCACAATCGCCCGTAAGCATCAAATTCAAGCGCGTGTGGCGTACGAAACTCTCCATGCCTTACACCCAGCCGACCCCACTCCTTGATAAAGGTGCCATCCGGGGCAAATTTCATAATACGTGCTGTATTGCCGGCAGCGATGCCTTCCTCAATCGCTGCCATCGTGGTCATGCCCTGGCCATTGTGACCATCCGAGACATAGATGCTGCCATCAGGCCCTACAATCACATCATTTGGCTGATTGAAATAACCCGGTTCTGTTCCTGCCTGTCCGGGTGTTCCCAGGCTCATGAGTAATTCACCATCCGGGCTAAACTGGTGCACCTGGTGCCCCTTGGTGCCATCGGCATTGGCAACAAAATCTGTCACCCAGACAGTCCCGTCTGCGGCAGCGTGAAGACCATGCGGTGTCTGCATCAAGCCACCCCCAAAATTAGCCATAATCTCGCCGGTATGACGATTGAACTTGAATACCGGGTCAACCGGATTGGTATCACAATTCACGACTACCTGCGCACCGCCAAACCCGGCAAAAGCACTTGCGCCACAGCGTTCATAGGCCCAGATATGTCCATCGACAGGATCAATATCTATACCTGCCGTAGAGCCCCAGTTTCTGCCTTCAGGTAACTCCCCCCAATTTGCCATAACCACTGGATTGGGATTGGGCAAACCTTCACCGGTAATATTGCTGGAATTCTGGGCATAAGCCGTGCCGAGAGACAGGGCGCAAAGGCTGAGTGATGATAAAAGCAAACGGGTCAGCATAATCATAATGTCATTACCCTTGATTTAGGTGTCAGTGAAAGCTTTAACCGCAGCGAAATCATTCTTCAAAAAAAAGCGGGAAATCCGTTCCCGCCTTATTTAAATCAAACAATTTGCCGAGTGAATTACAGTTCATCATCGGGCCAGGCAACCCCCTGCACAGGAGCAGTTACCGGCGCCATTCCCTGGTAGACAAATTTCTGTAAACGTTTGCCTTCATAGGTCTCAGTGGTATAGAGATTGCCCTGGGAGTCGGTCACGACACTGTGCACAGCGTAGAATTGCCCTGGCTGGCGCCCTCCGTCGCCAAAGGTATAGACGACTTCCATGCTTTCCCTTTCGATGACGGTAACCTTCATGTTTTGCCCATCAGCCAGATAAATATAGCTCTGTTCAGGATCCTGGGAAAAAGCAATGTCCCAGGTTGAACCCTGCCGCAGGGTCTGCGGAAAATACTGGTGCTCACTGACAAAGGTACCATCTGTCCGGAACACCTGGACCCTGTCCGCAGCCCGATCACACACATAGACCAGACCGTCATTGGAAGGCTCTGCACAATGAACCGGGCCTATAAACTGGGTTGGCAGAGGTGCATCAGGATCATAACTGATAGCAATATCCTGTGGCCTGTTGCCATAGGCACCCCAGTAGCGTTTGAATTCACCTGTGGTTGCATCCAAAACCACGACTCGTTTATTTCCATAGCCATCGGCTATATACGCTTCGTTGTTTGCCTCATCAATAGCAATTTCTGCCACGCGCGAAAAACGCTCTGTACTGTTGCTGTCAGGTTGTGCATAACCGGGTATCCCGATTTCACGCAGAAATTCACCACCCCGGCTAAACACCAGCATGTGGGAGTCAGACCCTCCATTACCTCCGATCCAGACATCACCATTCGGGGCAATTTCAATACCATGATTCGAACTGGGCCAGGTATACCCTTCACCGGGTCCGCCCCAAGCATTGATCAGGTTACCCTCCGGATCAAATTCAAGTATGGGAGGGGCCGGCGTACAGCATTCGCTGTCACCGGTTTTGAGACCAATTTCCCTGAAATCACCAAAGATTTCATCTTCGGTGCGATGAACAATATAAACATGATCCCTGCTGTCAACGGCGACGCCTATGGTATTGCCGAGTATCCAGTGATTCGGCAAAGGTTTGGGCCAGAACGGATCAACCTCAAATGAAGGTGCGCTCATGCCCATGCCTTCAGCGGCCATCGCCTGTTGCACCCTGGACTGGGTAAGTCCCAAAGCCAGCAGGAGCGCCAGCAGTATCAGCGCAAGTACCAGTTTTATTCTTATTGTCATTGCTATCCCCTGTTCTATTTATATTATTTATGGTTTTAAAAACCTGGAGCTTTCATGCTCCAGTAGAACCATACCAGGCTAACAGACTGTAAATATGCCAATAACTGTCGAGTATACTAAGATAAATTTGCTCAGTATACTCAGTCAAAAACACAGTCCTGGGTCATTCAAACACACTTATTACATCACTGAACACGATAATGGATAGATTGAGGCTTAAGCACGTCGTCGTACTGATCATGTCAGTATGCCTGTTTTTACCGATGCAGGTGAAAGCCCACGATATCCCCAGCAGAATCACCCTGCAAATATACATACACCCACAAGCTGATCAGCTCAATATCCTTATGCGAGTGCCCATGGAAGCTATGGGAGAGATCATTTTTCCAACCCGGGGGCCTGGCTATCTGAATTTCGCTGAACTGGATTCTGAACTGGAAAGTGCAGTGAACGTTTATCTCACTGAGGCAATTTCGGTGTTTGAAGACGGCGTTGAGTTGGACAATCAGGAAATTTCAGCTATCAGGGTAGCCTTGCCATCTGACAGATCCTTTGTTGATTACAACAGTGCATACGAGACTGTGAATTCTCCTCCATTAACTGACTCAGTTGACTTGCTTTGGCAACAGGCTGTCCTCGACGTACTGATGACCTTCCCCATAAACGCTCAGGATTCACGATTCGCTATAGATTCAGAATTAAGCCGACTGGGTTTGCAAACCAATACCGTATTACGCTTTGTATTACCTCAAGGCAATGAACGTGTTTTCAATTACTTTGGTAATCCGGGGCTCATACAGCTGGATCCCAGCCTGCTGCAGTCACTGGCCCGATTTATCGTCATGGGCTTTTGGCATATTCTGGAAGGAAGCGATCACCTTTTGTTCCTGTTCTGTCTGGTTATTCCGTTGCGCAGTATTCGTGAACTGATCCCCGTTATCACGGCCTTTACCATCGCCCATTCAGTCACTTTGATCGGTTCTGCTTTTGGCCTAGTGCCCCAGGCTCTCTGGTTTCCACCGCTTATTGAAACACTTATAGCCCTGTCTATTGTCTACATGGCCTTAGAAAATATTTTGCGAGCCCAGGTCAGGCATCGCTGGGTAGTCACCTACTGCTTCGGCCTGATTCATGGTTTTGGATTTTCCTTTCTACTCGCAGAAACCATGCAGTTTGCCGGCGGCAATTTGTTCTCATCATTACTCGCCTTTAATGTTGGCGTAGAGCTTGGACAGATAATGGTTCTGCTGATCACAGTCCCTCTGCTGAGGCTACTGCTTCACTATGTCAGCAATATCTGGATTACTGTCATCCTGTTATCATCGCTGATAGCTCACAGTGCCTGGCACTGGCTGCTGGAACGCTGGACTACTCTGATGGCCTATAACTTTTCATGGCCTGTTGCGAATGCCAACCTGTTCTTGGCCAGTTTACGCTGGGGCATGTTAGCGATCATAGCCGTCGGCATATTGTGGGGAATGCATGAATTGTTCAGGTATACCCGCATCCTGGAAGCATCAAAACCCGGAAATAGCTATGAAACCAAGGACTACGGAATCTGGTAATGAGCGGTTATATTCCCTATACTCAGGCAATAAATGTACTAGATATCAGTAGTTGGTGACATTTTGACTCTGAGGACCAGACAGAATGTACAGCCTATCCCATGCTGCAATAACGGGTCTTTTACCCAAGACCTCGCTTAAATTCCATGCCTGCCTGTTAGTATGGCTCAGCCTGTTGGCGTTTAGCATAAATGCTCACTCCCAGGCTTTATTTGACCCTGCAAACCTAGTCTTAGAAGTCACTTTACCGTCAGAAATGCCCGAATTTATGACTTCGGGAAACACGAGTGAGGAAAATAGCGCACTGCTACAATCAATATCGCGTTATCAGGACAGCATAGACACCATACAGGTGGAAAGTACCAGCCCGTATAACTTCGAACTACAGGAACAATTCTCTTCGCTTGGTGATTTATACCAATCGTTAGGCCAGCATGAATCTGCAATCACTAGTTATGACGATGCCATTCAAATAACTAAAATTCAGAATGGTATTTATAACCTGGATCAACTGCCGCTACTGGACAAAATCATTCATAGCTATATCGCTATGGGAGATATCAGAAACGCGACTCTCCGGCAGGAATACAGGCATTACCTGCATCTGGAAAATTACCAGGTTGCTGATCCGGAAATGGTTCAATCAACTTTTACCCTGGCGCAATGGTATATCTCAACATATTTCAAAAGAAACCTGCAAAGCGACAATCAGCAACTGGAAATGGCAGAAAACATTCCTCCTCGCACGCCCAGACTAACAGCCGCTATGGCTACAGATCAGGATGCGATTCAAGCCTTTATGGATAATCCTAACCACCAGCAGTTCAATAGCATCATGAACGGCAACATAAGGCAGATTTCACCAAGAAACATAGAGCACCCTACCCTGTTACAGGTCAATGAGATCTATGAAGAGTTACAGGAGAATATCTATGCAAGCGATCAACCCAATGCCCTGCCAATCATTCAGACCGCCCGTCGCGTAGCTGCACTATCTTTTATCACTAAACAGGAAATGGATTTCGAAGAGCAGTACCCCTCTTATAACCCCAATTACATCAACACCCAGATACAGATGATTAGAAACTCCCAGGCAAGACTGGAGCAAAGCTATATTCGCGGCAGAAATGCACTGCAATATATTGTTACCTTGCTGGAAAATTTTGAAGCCAATCCAAGGCTGTTAGCTGCAGCGTTGAGTGAACTGGGTGACTGGCAACTTGCCTACGGCAGAATTCAGCCTGCGCAAAGCAATTATCAACAGGCCTACGCTGTATTAGCAGATTCAGTTGTATCAGCTGAGTATGCTGATAGCATGCTTAATGATGACATACCCCGACGAATCCCCATGATGGCAACCCATTTATTTACCCGGAAAAGTGCCGGTATCGCAAGTGATATCAACCTGGAATTTCAGGGTTACATTGATGTTAGTTTAAGACTAGACAATCAGGGTAATGTTGAAGAAATAATATTTGACAATGTCCAGCCAGAACAACGCGAAATACAGAATTTAATCCGCTCCAGTTTGCGAATGTCCAAATACCGCCCTTATCTCCGAAATGGAGAGCTGGTTGCTTCAAGAACAATGACACTCAGGTTCCACTATGCGTATTAGAAGCTAATAATTGCTGGCAGTCCTGGTATTTCTTCAGGTTAACTGCATCTGAAATAGCTGTACCGCCCTACTCTTCGAGCATTACACGGATACGATCATTACTGCCAGGAAGCAGAAGATAGATAGCGCCCATCATGCCGATTGACACTTCTATGTCAAAAGGGGGTTCTGGCCAGCGGGTTAC
>JAYPJO010000088.1:2546-2833 GCA_038128465.1 Gammaproteobacteria bacterium | reverse complement strand
AACCAGGCGGGATGACCGTAAACTGGGCTTCTCAACCTCAATGATCCGTAAAGTACTGCCATCGGCAGTTTCCCGTTGCAGTCTTTGTTCAAGCTCAACAACCGTTTCTGCCAGCTCCTCCCGACTGGGTAATGATGCGTTGTTAGTCGACCGGGGGGCTTGCGTTACTTCTGTTTTTTCAGCCCTTGCAGGCGGGTTAAATTCAGGGGTAACCGATCCAGGCGGATCAAATGTTTCAGCCAGTGGGGGAAAGGCCCTGTCGTAACAGCTCAAACGGGCTGAAAGCG
>JAYPJO010000088.1:0-2536 GCA_038128465.1 Gammaproteobacteria bacterium | reverse complement strand
TCTACAGCCTGGCAGTTGCGAACGGCTGCAGCAATATCTGCATCTGATTGTGCCTGGCTGACCAGAGGAATTGAACAAAAAAGGGACAAAAGCAGCAATCCCCATCCCGTTTTCAATATCTTAAACATATGCATTAAGCAGGAACTCCTGATTGTATTTCAGCTAACGGCCAAGAATAGGCAAAGTATAACCATAAGTAAACCACTCTGGCTCTTCAAAAAAAACCTCTCGCGAAAAAAAGCCTTTAGCGAAAAAAAAGCCCTTCGCGAATGCGAAGGGCTTTTTGATTTACAGAACTCTAAATCGAGTTACTTAACAGTAACCAGGGATTAGAAGTTCATTCTGGCGCTGACACCATAGGTTCTTGGTGCACCATAACCAATCCAACCCGCTCTGGCTGAAGCGATATAGACATCGTCGGTCAGGTTGCGGATATAGAACTGTACAGTCCAGTCATTCTGATCATAGTTGACCGTCAGGTTGGTGAGATTCCTTGGGTCATTCCTAAAGTAGTCAGTCTGAATAACATTTGACCAGCTCTCATCAGTGTGATTGAACTGTAAACGTGGTGTCAAGGTGGCACCATTATTCAGTGCAAACTGATAGTCTACTGAAATGTTATAGGACAACTCAGGCGCCTGCACCTGGGGCTGACCGGCAAAGTTCAGCGTGTAAGGACCATAGTCGAAGCAGTTACCATTAGGAACGGTAGATACGCCACCATCGGCCGGGTTAGGCACTCGAGCCGTTGAGGGTGTAGCAGGGTTATTATCACCATAGGTAGTTAAGTTACCGATACCACACTGTGGCAACCAGTCTAACTGACCACCCAGGTCATTCTCGGCCCAGGCTGGCAATGAATCTTCATTAACCGTTGTGGCGCTTTTAATCTCTGAATCATTCCATGCTGCAGAGAAGTTAATACCGAAGTTACCCAGAAATACCTGACCGGATATTTCAACACCGTTAATGGTTGCATCACCAACATTGGAGTTGGTTGAATCGGCACCTTGAGGGTTACCAGTATTCCAGGTAGTACCCTGCAGGTCTTTATAGTCCATGAAGTAGAAGTTGATGTCACCGCTAAACATTCCATCAAACAGGGTGCCTTTCCAACCAAACTCGATATCATCGATATCTTCAGGTTGTACGCCATTACCCTGGTGAGTACCGGCTTTATAACCTTTGGCATAGAAGGCATACAGGAAGTGATCGTCAGATGGCGACCAGTTCAATCCAAGCTTGTAGGTAGGTACTTCAGTGTCAACATCAAGAGCCTTAATGTCATTAACAGCAGAGGATACCACTGCACAACCATAGGCTGGGGCGGTACCGACAACACCTGCAGTACCAGAACTAGTTTGCGGACTTAACAACTCTGACCCGGTCAATCCATATCGGTTACAGGTAGCAACGTCACCAAATGGCAACAGGGCTCGACGAATAACCTCTAGATTACGTGAACTGTCGTCAAAATTCATACGAGCACCGACAGCCAGTTCCAGCTCGTCAGTAAGGTCATAGGTGTACTGTCCGAAAACAGCCTCATTGGTTACAGACGCTGGTGTCAAGACGTGAATATAAGACGTAGGCACTACCAGATCACCACAGGGAACATGGGTACCATCGCCCTGCCATCCACAGTTTTCATTAGGTGAAGCCGGGTTCTGGAACATAACAGGCGTCATTCTTTCCTGTCTGAATGCACCTACAATCCAGCTATCACGACCGCCATCATCGGCTGAAGTTAATGAGATCTCATTGGTCCATGAACGGTTGTCAGGGCCCAACTGGAAGGTATCTGGTAAAATCGGCACTCGTGTACTGTGGTTACCATTACCACCACCGCCACCGGTTCCCTGCACAAACAGCTTGTTGTAGCCGGTATTGGTATTAATCACCATGCCATTGGGCAGCTCCCAGTCCAGGAACAATGACCACTGCTGGTTTTCCTGCAAATCCTTTGCCTGGAAGTTCTGGTAGACCTGGAAGGGATTTTCCGGCCCTGGTGTATATTCTCTCCATTGAGAATAGGTCACCACTTCAGTCGGGACACCGGTAACAGGATCAACGACGAAACCTGTTGTTGGTTTGTACTGAGGTACACGCACGTCACCGTCATGGTTTACCGCATTTTCCATCACTTTAAACGTAGCGGAGAAGGTGTCGCTGGGTTCCCACAACAGACTGAAACGCACTGAGCGGTTATCCAGTGTACCTGGACCCCATGCCTGCTGGTTGTTAGCAATTACCGAACCACCAAGGTTCTGATAATAGCTTTCGCGTTGCTCGGTCAGTATCGCCAAACGGGCAGCCCAGGTATCACTGATGGGCAGGTTTAACGCTGCTTCAAAACGGTTATGCTGGTAATTACCAAATACACCATCAACGTAACCATGAACACCTTCAAAATCAGGGTTGGCTGAGTTGATCAGGATCGCACCACCGGCAGCTGATTGTCCAATGAAAGTACCCTGTGGTCCACGCAGAACCTCAATTGTACCCACATCGAAAAATGCACCATTCAGACCCATTG
>JAYPJO010000087.1:6665-8603 GCA_038128465.1 Gammaproteobacteria bacterium | reverse complement strand
GCTCATATGTGGGGTTCACGTGAGTATGATCCAAAACAAACCGCCCGAGATAATGGGCTGATTGCCCTGTTAACTTATGGTGAGGGCTACCATAACTACCATCATACATTCGCCTGGGATTACCGCAATGGCATCAAGTGGTATCACTATGACCCTACCAAATGGTTCATCAAGCTTTGTTCCTGGCTGAAACTGACATCAAACCTGCGAGCCTGTTCCAGCTGGCGCCAGGAACTGACCCGGCTAGAAGCACAATATAATAGTGCCATGGCACAATGTGAAAAACTCATCGATTCTACTTCGTGGCGCAAACAGATAGAAACTGAATATCAAAACTTTCTGCAAACGCTGAATCACTGGGCTGAGCTCAAACAGCAGTGGTATCAAAGAAAATCCAAAAACTTGCAAAACAAGCTTCATGAACTCGACAGTGCTCATTTACATCAACGTTATAGCGAGCTAAAAGCACGTCTGCGCGAGCAGCGCAGGAGCTGGAAGGCACTGTTACAGGATTTTTCTGCTCTGCCTCTGCCACAAACAAGCTGAACAGTCATGGACTTCAGGCTGCAATGTAAAAGTCCACAAACTTGGCTGGACACTGTCCTCAATGATTTTGATGAGTTTTTAATAGACCATGCCAGTTGTGAAAAAAAAGCCTCCGGCATGGCCATGTCAATAATCTCACATTACCCTGATAAACCTGTGCTGGTAAAAGCCATGCTGAACCTGGCTATTGAAGAGCTGGCTCATTTTCGGGATGTGATGGCTTTTTTGCTTGAAAAAGGATTACAGGCCGGGGCAGATCAAAAAGACATTTATGTTAATCAACTACACAAAGCGATGAATCGTGGGCCACAGGCCTATCTGATGGATCGCCTCTTAATTGCCAGTATTGTTGAAGCGCGAGGTGCTGAACGCTTTGGCATGATTGCACAGGCCTTGCCTGAAGGGCGCCTGAAGACATTTTATACATCGATCACCGAATCTGAACAGCAACATTACAAACTGTTTTTAAGCCTGGCAGAACAGTATTGTGATACCTCATTGATGGCACCCAGACTTGAAGAACTGCTGACGGTAGAAGCCGGTATTATCCAGAACCTGCCTCATCGTCCTGCATTGCACTAAAGCACCTACAAGAAAGACTGTAAACATTACTGGATTATGCGGCTAAGAGTACCCTGACAATATTATGTCCGTGCAACAATATCTTCAGCACTATGCTGAAGATGCCATCAAGCTTAGCGATAAGATTAGCAAATACTGGCAGCAGGTTATCTGTGTACCAGCATTCAATGAACAGAACACTCTGCAAGCATTGATTAATCGTATTGCCTCTGAACAAGCTCTGCTATTTATTCTTGTGTTAAATACACCGGATACCGCTTCAGCTGAAATTAAAAACACAAGTCTGGCGCAGGCCCAAATTCTGAAACAACAACTACCGCTACAAGAACAACTTCATGAACAAGCCTGCCTGTTAAAACTGAATGAACAAGGAACGCATCTGTTGTTGCTCGAAGACTATGCCATCCCCGCAAAGCAGGGTGTCGGTCTGGCCCGCAAAACAGCCTGCGATCTTGCCTGCAAATTAATTGCAATGAATAAGGTCAGCTCACCCTGGATTTACAATACTGATGCAGATGTCTTGCTCCCTGATGACTATTTTTCCGTGCAAGCCGATGCCAACTATGCTGCAGTACTCTTTCCTTTTCAGCATGTAATCAACATCGATGCTGACACAGAGCTTGCTATGAGACTTTATGACTATTCGTTACATTACTATGTGAATGGCTTGCAATGGGCGCAATCACCTTATGCCTACCATACCATCGGTAGCACCCTGGTAATCAATCATGAACATTATGCGCTGGCTCGTGGTTTTCCAAAACGTGCTGGTGCTGAAGATTTTTATCTGCTCAACAAACTGGCTAAGAT
>JAYPJO010000087.1:3969-6655 GCA_038128465.1 Gammaproteobacteria bacterium | reverse complement strand
ACTCACCTTGAAAATACCCCGCATCTGGTTTCCTCACTGCATAATCTGGGCGTTGAAAATGCCATTTCTCATGCGCAAAAACACGCCAACAATCAGCAGACCTTCATACGTCACATGCATAACTGGTTTGATGCTTTTCGCACCCTGAAACTCATCCATGAATTGCGGGACCGGGGTTTGGAATCAATCAATCAAAGCAAATTACAGACATATCAAAATCAGTATAGTTTTATACCCCGATCAACTTGAAAACGGATCAGAATCGGAAGTTATAGGTATACTTTAGTACGATCTCAGATTCAGTTGAATTGAGTTCCCTGAACGCTCCCATGCTCGAGTCAAAGTTGTAGTTAATGACCAGGTAAAGATTTTCACCTGCTCGTGGATTCCACCGTAGCCGGCTATTCAGTCCGATGGTTCCCGAACCGTTATCATATTGCAGCAGATTGACCCAGGACCACCTGACATTAAACGCATAGCTCGCATTCAGGGAGATCAGCCGGGTAATAAAGTCACCCACCGGGAGGGATGCATCTGTGTAGTTATAGGAAAAATCAAATGACAGGTTGCGATTGGGATTCCAGCTAAAGCCCACATTGGCGACCTGGCTTTTGCCATTGAAAAAATCACCCTTTCGCAAAGTCAGATTGGGAGCAAAAGTTCGGTTCCTGCTGAACCGCATAAATACCTGGGCATAGTCATAAGAATATTTTCCAGCAGGCAATATAATTCCCGGACGAATTTCAAAAGGTCTCTGTAACCCTTCCCGTTCCCTTTGCAGCATAAGGAAAATCAGATCACCGCGGTTGGTATCAAAAGCAATTGGATTGAATTGCAGATACTCACTTTGCATGGTATTGGTTTCATTATCACGTATATGTCCACCTCGTAAAACCCAGGTGAAATTACGAACAATGGGGTTCGAATCCACAAAAAGACGGTAATTACTGGAAAAGGCAGCCCGCTCAATTCCTCTGCGGTTGGCAAAACCAAGACTGGGGTTATATTGCTCTCCGATATAGCTGTAATCAACTTCCATGCTAAGACCGGTACCCTGTGTCATGTAATTGATATTGGCACTGTAGGCCTTATCATCACCATCCATGTCCTGAGTATCAGATTGCTGATACCACACATCGCTAAGCAAGGAATGTGTATCTGAAAACTGCGTGTTGCGATAATTGAAATCCAGTCCTATCAGGGTATTGCTATTTTCACTGTTAGGATCTCCATCGGTAATAATAGCGCCAATCCTTGATTCTGAAAGGATATTGGAAGTGATACGGCCAACAAATACATCCTGTCCCTCAAGCCCTGGTCGATCACCCTGCTGTATGGCCAGAGCACCCAGGCTCAGATTCCCAACTCGCCCAGCCAGCTTGCCGCCCACCTCTATATCAACCGGACGCCCGGTTGCGGGGTTCAGGCCAATTCGCCTTGAATAGAAAGGAATACCATTATTGAGTTTGGCACCAGGAGGAGCGTTGCCTCCACCACCACCGCCACTGATATTTCCAAAGCTGAATATCTCCGAATCCTGCAAAAAGAAATCCCTTTTTTCCGGAAAGAATAGTGAAAAACGTGTGAGATTAACCTGTCTGTTATCTACCTCGGTGGCTGAAAAATCAGTATTCAGGGTTAAGACGCCGGTGAGGTTGGGGGTAAATTTATAAAACACATCCAGGGTAGGGTCTGTTCTGTCACTGGTAGTGCCGTTAACATGATCCTCCGACTGCGCAATAGTTAAAGAAGGCACAATATCCAGACCCAGTCCCTGCTGTATCTCCCTGATACCGGAAACCTGTCCTGCGGTTGCCGGCGTGGTACTGCGATTGAAAGATGACCAGTAAATCCGTTCATTATTTCGGGCTATGGAGCGCCCTAGATTGAGACCCCATTCATCAGTGCTCGGATCGAAATTCAATGTAGTAAATGGAATTATCATCTCGGTGGTCCAGCCCTGATCATCGATTCTGGATTCCACCTGCCAGATCCCACTCCAGTCATTATTGAAAGAACTGGCACTTTCCCAGACGCCTTCACTGCGGACACCATTTGGATTGGTCTGAAAATAAAAAGCCGTGCGATTGTTATTGAAGGTGTCCAGCAGGATATCAGCAGTATCATCTCCAAAAATGTTCTGGCCCTGGATTAACTGTCGTGCCCTGATTTGAGATGGATCAGTGTCATAGAGACGGGCAGCCATATAAAAAGCGTTATCACCATAAGCAATATAGAATTCACTGACCTGGGTGGGTTGGCCATGATCAACCGGTTGTACCTGATGAAAGTCATTAATGACTCTTGCCTCCTGCCAGATGGGGTCATCCAGAATGCCATCAAGCACCGGTTCAAGATTTGTTTTGGGGACGTCAGTTATTTTACTGTCGGTATTCGGTGAGGAGGACACCATACCGGGTTGTGCCAAAAGAGTTTGAGAACAAATCAGAACACTTCCTAACAATATGAATACGCTCAAAATTCGCAACGTACCGCCCCTTTTTTTTGAATTAAAAAAATTTCCGGTAGTATAGTGTGTAGAAACAAGAAGAGAAGATGGAAACTGCAAATTAAGGTAAGTTTCCTTAATAAATCCTTATTTAGATTTACGCCAAGTGACAACAATTCATCAATTAAATAATTAAATAATTAGCCCGGTAAATTATGAAGGAAATAAAACGACATG
>JAYPJO010000087.1:0-3959 GCA_038128465.1 Gammaproteobacteria bacterium | reverse complement strand
ACTTTTTATGCAGCAGCTGCAACACTAGTTGAGGTCAGAGATAATTTCCACCATCAAATCATCAGCCAGGTTTTCCAGTTCATCCTGAAGCGCTGCCTGACTTAAACCGGGCGGCATCTTGAGTTTCAGATTGGCTTTAAACAGAATATCTCCCGAGATGGGGGCTGGTTGACATTCAGACTGCAATTGCTCCACATTAACCTGACTGGTAGCCAGGGTATGGGAAATTTCTTTGACTATGCCCGGCCTGTCATTACCGACCAGGGATACTGCAAGTGTATTTTGTTCAGTTTCAACCTCATCATGTGACACACTTTCAACGACTAGCTTGATATCGTCTGCAAGATTTTGCAGGGCTGAAACAAGCCCATCGCGATCTTCATCATTCAAACTGACACGCAGAATACCGGCAAATTTTCCCGCCAGTTGCGACATACTGCTCTCCAGCCAGTTGCCATTATGGACAGCGATCACTTCAGCGATTGATTCAACCAATCCTTGTTTATCATCACTGATCAGCGTTAAAACGAGATAACTTGCCATGGTACTTCCTCTTGTTGCTGGGAATTAACTCATAAAACTACAGGTATATGCCTACAAACTTCTCTAATTATAATCCTTGCTGCTTAGAAATACCGGGAAGTTTAGTTGCTTAATTTTACGCTGGGAAATGACACTGCAGAAACAGCAACAGCTGAACGCTTTGGTAAAAGCGAACAGCTGTTAGAGCATGAGCTGATAAAAAGCTGTTAATCGGCCAGTGGATTTGGTCGCATCTGAAATTTATATACTTTCGAAGTAGTCCCTGCTCCTGTTTCCATATGAAAAGGCGTCCTGCTGCTGTAGGTGGCCCATATACCTCTGCCCTTCCAGCCAGCATCAGGGTCATCAATACGTCCATCCATCCACTTGGTGTAGAAACCCAGAGGATAAGGAACCCGCATTCTGACCCAGTCGCCATCATCCAGCACCAACAAAGCGCCACTCAGGTTGCCGGTATTGATTGGGGTATTCTCACCCAGACCCAGAATGCCCTGCTGATCTACCCAGGTGTAATAGGAACCTTCAACACTACCCGGCCTGTCCAGACCGCTGTATTGTGGCATGGGTTCAGTATAAAAACTCCATCCTTCTGGGCAATGCTGACCAGTTGCCTGTGGGCCATTCAACGGTCCTTCACAAAGCCGACGATCAAAACTGGCCATCTGGCCACTAGCCAGTGCCACCCACATCACGCCATCTCGATCAACATCACCACCACGAGGTGTAAAGCCTTCGATGGCATTTCCATTTTCATCAAGTGGCAGTTCATAATATTCGATCAGAGCATTATTAGGATCATCACCCGGATCCAGACGCACAACTGCTCCAGGGAAGCCAAGGAAAGTACCCCAGACTGAACCATCAGGAGCAGGAGCTACAGCATAGTAACCACCATTTATGCGCATATCCATATCCGGATCCAATGGCTCACCAGGTTCAGTGTAGTCATCTCGCTGGCCATTGCCATTGGTGTCGATGACTAAAGGTGTCCAGCCCTGGGAAGCCTGTGCATCACCTGTTGCCAGGTAATTATCAGTATCCAGCCAGCCAATTACCGGCCCGCCACCACTGGTCCATAAGGTATTGTTGTCATCTTCAGCAAACATCAGATGGTGCGTACTGAAACAGGTATCGATTGGTGTATAAATATCTGTTTCCGAGTCATAAACCCCCAGGTGCCGGCCACTTCCCTGCAAAGGGAAATTTTGGGCTGAGGGATGGTCAGAGCCCTGCTGACACCATTGCGGATTTTCGCGGCCTCTGACCCGGGCTGTAATCCAAACCCGACCATCCTGATCCATCATAGGGTTATGTACATTGGTCTGTGAATCCCAGGGCGCATCATTGCCAAAATAAGGAGATTCAGCCACCATCTCGCCGGACACTATGGGGGCATCCGGATCCAGCATGGTCAATGGCACCTGACCAATCGTATGATTAACCGGATCCAGCACCGGCAGGTAGTCGGTACTGAGTTCAGTGGCACCATATAACAGACCGTTCGGATTCAGTGTGGGATCACGCCGGTCAGTGGAAACCAGATCATGCATATAGGCCTGAGCATCTGCCCAGTCCCAGATTGTGATGACCAGATTTCTTTCCACCCCCTGTGGTCGCTCAGGTGCTGCTTCAGGCAGTTCACCCGCCGCAATGCGATTAGTCCAGTCTGCAAACATGGTATTAAATGCTCCAGGCCCAATTTGCGACATCGAGTTAACCATGTTACCGCCAGCCTGCCCGGAAAGAATACGGCGTTGCCAGGCCTCTTCAGGCGACAGATCACTGAACATGGCTGGCATTCCACGGGTTGCAGCATTACCCAGCTGATGACAGGCCAGACATCCTCCATTTCCAATGAGACGTATGAATTCTTCCTGATGCGGGATATTTGGGTTGATACCATTACCAGCTTCACCAGTACCCGGAAATTCACTGACATCAGGGATATCCAGCAATGCATACCAATAGCCTGCGGGATAGTATTGTGCAGCGGCCGCTGCACTAGGAGCCACTACGGCTTCAAGATCCAGTGTCATGCCAGGACTAGCCTGTACCTGTTCTGAATCAACCAGACCATAGCCACGTACCCAGACCTGGTAGTTGGCATCAGGCAAGTCAGGCATCAGATATTCACCGTTATCATCAGTGACCACAATTTTCACGTATGGTGTCCCCAGGTCTTCTGTTTCGGCAATGACCCAGACACCTGCTTCCGGTCCATTGGCACTGCTGACCATGCCAGTCAGGTTATCATTACCAGCAGCATTATTTACTGAACTTATTTCATCTTCACCGGCCATGATTTCAGAATTGCCGGCGTTGTTCTCGTCAGCAGAACAGGCAGTTAATGAAAAGATGAGTAATACTAGATATAAAGGTCGCGACATAGTCTCTCCTCAGGCTACAAGCCATGTTTTTTGTGATTTTATTGAGAACTACAGATGTCAAAGCCTATCAAATGGTTGAATTAGAGACAAATAAGTAAAATTCAAAATAAAACAACAAGTTACATAAAATATTTTTGCAGGAGGTTTTTGCCTGCTAATGAAACCTTTTTAGCTGCATGGTCTCTATGTATTTTTATCTTTAATAGGCAAATAAATATCCGTATACAAAGTTTTGCCAGGTTCCATTGGGCCAATATTGAGATAATGAAGAATTAAAGGACTATCAGTTCTCAAACTATAATCACTTTTGCTTAACCAGTCCTTAGTCAAATATTGCACTTCCGGAATATCATCTCTTTGTCCTTTGTGACTTGTTTTTGCACATACCCCCCGGGTATATACAACTCTCGAATACCCCATTCATTCTTAACAATCGGATCATTTGTAGAAACACAAATTTCAGCCAGAAAATTTGGATCACTCTTATTCGTTGGACCGGTATAAAACAGTGCATAGGTATTACCGAGATCAGGTCCAATATTGTTTTCTATCCTCCATTCAATAAATTTTTCCAGAGTATGTTTAAATAAATATCCTGGACCATGTTGGCGAAGTGGCGCTGTTCTTGTCTCAGGAAACTCAACAATTTCTTCGCTCTTTAGGGACATATTGGACATTATAAAACACGGGTAAATATTCAATCGTAAGAATGCATAGTAATGTATACAAAAAAAAAACGAAATATTTAAATTATAGATATAAAATAATATTAATAAGTAACAAATAAGATTATAAATAAAATTTTAACCTCTAGGGAAAAAAAAAAATTACTTATAGATTAAAAGACTGGGGAATTTCCAGACAAAGATATTGGGGTTGTCCTATACCGATGGTTTATTTAGAGGATGGAACTGTTGTACCTGTGGAAAAAGAAGAACTACCTATAAAGTTACCGGAAGATATAGATCTGAAAGCTCCAGGCAATCCCCTAGCAAATCACCCTTCGTGGAAAAACACAATTCATAAAAA
>JAYPJO010000086.1:2061-8683 GCA_038128465.1 Gammaproteobacteria bacterium | reverse complement strand
GCCATAAGCTGTTTGTTCCTCTAATGCAATAATTGTCGTTCCGTTTTTAACGTGCCTGTATCAAGCCCCCTGATCACCTTTGGGTAATTCACGTAAGCGAATATTAAGCTCTCTTAACTGTTTGCTGGGCACTTCTCCGGGCGCATCAGTTAACAGACAACTGGCTGACTGCGTCTTCGGAAAAGCAATAACATCACGGATCGATTGTGATCCTGTCATCATCATAATCAGCCTGTCCAGACCAAATGCAATGCCACCATGGGGCGGACACCCATATTTCAGAGCATCAAGCAGGAATCCAAATTTTTCATCGGCTTCAGCTTCATCTATACCCAGCACCCTGAAAACCGCCTGTTGCATATCAGGTTGATTGATACGAATAGAACCACCACCGAGCTCAGTACCATTAAGAACCATATCATAGGCTCTGGACAATGCAGTACCAGCCTGTTCCAGTAGTTCTTCAGGTGTGCAAGAAGGCGCGGTAAAGGGATGATGAACCGAGGTATAACTGCCATCTTTATCACCCTCAAACATAGGAAAATCAACCACCCAGAGCGGTGCCCAGTCACCAACAAGCAGATTCATATCCTTACCAACCAAATCACGTAAAGCTGACATACCTTCATTAACAATCTTGGCCTTGTCCGCGCCAAAAAACAGAATATCTCCCGTGCTCGATTCTGTCCGCTCTAACAAAGATTCAATCACTTCCTCTGGCATGAACTTCAGAATCGGGGATTGCAGACCTTCCATTCCAGCAGTCAGGTCATTGACTTTAATCCAGGCCAGCCCTTTGGCACCGAAGTTGGCAATATAGGCCGTATAATCATCTATCTGCTTGCGACTAATCTCGCTGCCGCCCGGCACCTTCATTACCACCACCCTGGAATCCGGGTCATTCGCAGGGGCATTAAAAACCTTGAATTCAACTTCCTGCATCAGGTCAGCAATATCAACCAGCGTCATTGGGTTACGCAGATCAGGACGATCAGTACCATATTGATGGACCGCCTCGGCATAGCTCATGCGCGGGAAGTCACCAAGTTCTACTCCCAGATGTTCACTGAATATGGAACGCACCATATCTTCAGCAATCTGCATGATGGCATCTTCATCCAGAAAAGATGTTTCAATATCAATCTGGGTAAACTCCGGCTGTCTGTCAGCGCGTAAATCCTCATCACGAAAGCACTTTGCAATCTGGTAATAACGGTCCATACCGGACACCATAAGCAGCTGTTTGAATAACTGCGGCGATTGCGGCAAAGCAAAAAATTTACCCGGATGAGTTCGACTGGGAACCAGATAATCCCTTGCACCTTCAGGTGTTGCCCTTGTCAGGATCGGTGTCTCGATATCAAGAAAACCATTGTCATCCAGGAAACGGCGGATACTGCTGGTCACCTGTGAACGCACACGGAGCTTATTCAGCATTTCTGGTCTGCGCAGATCAATAAAGCGATTTCGCAGTCGCACATCCTCTCCAACCTCCATGTGTTCGTCCAGCTGAAAAGGTGGCGTTTCGGCCGCATTGAGTATTTCAAGTTCCTTGCCAAGAACTTCAATTTTTCCTGTAGCCATTTCAGGGTTCTGAGTGCCTTCCGGACGGGCACGCACCATACCTTCAATTTGTATAACAAACTCATTGCGGACCTGTTCAGCCCGCGCAAAACTCTCGACGGTATCTGGATCATATACAACTTGGGTGATACCATCCCGATCGCGCAGATCCAGAAATATGACTCCCCCGTGATCACGCCGGCGATGCACCCAGCCACATAAAGTGACCGTATCACCAATATTTGTTTCATTCAGTTCACCACAGTAATGGCTACGCATAGTTTCTACCTTAACACCTTGTTACTAATACTAAATTTAGCTTTCAGACCCTGCTGTCTTGCTGGCGCCTGATGTTGTTTTTTCAGACTTCCCGGACTTGGCATCTGTCTTGCCATCCGGCTTCCCTTTATCGTCCTTGCTACTCATACCTGCGCTCTCTTTTGTCCCACCTGAAGTGCTGCTCTTGTCTTCAGCGCCATGTTTCTTCTTACCGGTTTTAAAATCCGTTTCATACCAGCCTGTTCCTTTGAGCCTGAAACTGGTTGCCGATACCAGTTTCTGTAAACTTTCCTCATTACATTCAGGACAAACCTTTAGCACCGGATCGTTTATTTTCTGTAACTTTTCCAAGCGTGCATTACAAGCTTTACATTGATATTCATAAATGGGCATTGTGTACCTCAATTCTGCATCTGTAAGCTGACATTTCTGATGCCGAATCAAAAGCGGTGCATTGTACAGTATTTAGATGCCGGACAACATTTTTGATCCAAAACACTTTACAGCAAATAAATTTTGAATATTTTCGAAAAACATACATAAAATCCTTGCCCGCAATAAACGAAAAAGATATAAAGGCTCTTCGACTGGGAACACTAAATTTTTAGTATTTTCAGCAATATTAAACTCAAGCAGACACAAAATTTTTTATTTTAGTTTTACTAAATTACCTTAATGGAAGGTCTGTCATTCTATTAACAATTTAATTTAAAAGAGATGAAGGTATGGCTGTAAAGAAATCCGCAAAAGCCCCCGCAAAGAAAACAACTGCTATTCAGGACAAATATACAAAAACAGCAATCCTCAGCACTATTTCTGAAAATACTGGCTTGACCAAAAAAGAAGTATCCAATGTGCTGGACGAACTGGGTGATTTAATTGAACGTCATATTAAAAAACGTGGCGTTGGCGAATTCACTCTGCCAGGCTTACTGAAAATCAAAGCAGTTAAACGACCCGCCCGTCCGGCTCGTAAAAATGTTCCAAACCCCTTTAAACCAGGCGAATTTATGGACATCCCCAAAAAACCTGCAACTACCCGTGTTAAAGTCCTGCCACTGAAAAAGCTAAAAGAATTTGCTCTGTAAAGGCAAGCAAGACAGATTACAAATTTATTATTAAAGCAGCTTCCGGGCTGCTTTTTTATTGAATAAAAACAGTTATCATTCCGCCTATGCGTACATCAAGATATCTCCTAGCAACCACTAAAGAAACACCCAATGACGCCGTAGTCATCAGCCATCAGCTAATGCTGAAAGCTGGCTTAATTCGCAAACTGGCCTCTGGACTTTATACCTGGATGCCTATGGGACTTCGGGTATTGAATAAAGTCAGCCGTATCATTCAGGAGGAAATGGATGCTGCCGGCGCCCTGGAAGTATCCATGCCTGTCGTACAACCAGCTGAACTCTGGCAGGAATCAGGACGCTGGGAACAAATGGGTCCGGAATTGCAGCGTCTGCAAGATCGTCATGAGCGTGATTTTTGTCTGGGGCCCACGCATGAAGAAGTCATCACAGATCTAGTTAGAAATGAGATAAGCAGTTATAAGCAACTGCCAGTCAATCTTTACCAGATTCAGACCAAATTCCGCGATGAACGCCGCCCCAGGTTCGGCGTAATGCGGGCGCGCGAATTTGTAATGAAAGATGCCTATTCCTTCCATGTTGATCAGGCATCCTTACAGCAAACCTATGACGTGATGTATGCCACTTATTCAAGCATATTTGACCGCCTCGGTTTCACTTTTCGAGCTGTGGAAGCAGACTCAGGAAATATTGGTGGCAACAGTTCCCATGAATTTCACGTGCTAGCTGATTCGGGTGAGGATGAAATAGTCTTCAGTTCGGACAGCGACTATGCTGCGAATATTGAAATGGCCAGTGCTCTGCCCCCGGGGACTGAGCGGGCTAAACCAACACAGGAGCAGACGCTCATTAGCACTCCTGATATTGCCACAATAGAAGACGTTTGCAGTTACCTGAATGTGGACGCCAAACAAACAGTAAAAACCCTGATGGTCATGGGTGAAGATGCTGATGATGATGGCAATGATGACAAGCCGACTCTGGTAGCCCTTGTCCTTCGTGGCGACCATCAACTTAACGAAGTCAAGGCAGCCAAATTACCAGGTCTCAAAGCGCCCTTAACATTTGCTGATGATAAACAAATTAAAGCAGTTCTTAATTGCAGCCCTGGTTCAATTGGTCCGGTGGATCTACCTGCAAATCTTAAACTGATTGTTGATCGCGATGCCGCTGTGCTGGCTGATTTCGTCTGTGGAGCTAATCAGGATGGCCACCACTTTAGCGGTGCCAACTGGGACAGAGACTGCCAGATTGACGACATTGCCGATCTGCGCAATGTTATTGAAGGCGACCTTAGCCCGGATGGCAAAGGCACCTTGTCTATCAAACGCGGTATTGAAGTCGGACATATTTTTCAGCTCGGCAATAAATACAGTAAGTCCATGAATCTCACTGTGCTGAATGAAAACGGTAAAAGCATAGTGCCCGAAATGGGTTGCTATGGCATTGGTGTCACGCGCATCGTTGCTGCAGCCATTGAACAGCGCCATGATGACAAAGGCATTATCTGGCCGGACAACATCGCTCCCTTTCATGTGGCGCTGATTCCGCTGAATGCCCATAAGTCTGAACTGGTTTCCCAACTCGCTGACAAGCTATACCAGGATCTCTGTGACGCCGGTGTGGAAGTGCTTTATGACGACCGGGACAAAAAAACCAGTCCGGGAGTCAAATTTGCCGATATGGAGCTAATTGGCATCCCCCATCGCCTGGTTATCTCTGACCGCAGTCTCGAACAGAACAACCTGGAATATAAGCATCGCTCAGATACAGACAGCCAGGATATACCTGTTGCAGATGCCCTGGAATTCATTTGCAGTAAAGTGCTGAAATCCTATCAGCGATTTAGTTTGACCTGATTTTCAGATCCTGTTTTAAGCCTTCTTCAGCCTCGAAACATTCTGCCAGGCTCTGGCATAATGTTTTCCTGTTGGTGTCTTCGATAACAGCAAAACGCTGCTTTAAAGTCTCAAGCTTTGGAAAATGCTCAAGAATAATATCGGGTAATGAATCAAAATCACCTGCCAGAGGCTGAGCAATATCCAGGCAGTCAACCAGGTCCTGTAAAGACAGATTATGTAAGTCTCGCACCAGAACAAAATCATCATTGCCACAACTGCGGATAATGTTGCGATTTTGCAGAACCAGCAAGGCTTCTGCCATAGTTAGCTCATTAAATGGCCACTTTTCCTTCTGTATGTGACTCAACTTTACCGTCTTACCCAGGGTCTGTGCTTGCCAGAATTTATGCAGCAGAGCAATCAGTAAAATATGTGGATGCACGCGGTGCGTTTTGTATTCAGTAGACAAACTGGTAACTGGCTAGTGATATAAACCAGGTAAAAACCTGACGTACAATGACAAATGAGACTGCAACAATAAATCCTCCCAGCAAACCATGATGGAAACGCACACCACAATTCGGTACGGCTACATACAAGAGTGTGAAAGCGCCCGGAGTAAGGAACAGAGGAAATACCTCAAGTAGTAAACTGGTTGTACCCAGTGTCTCAGATATATCCAGAAAATTGTCAAATAAATTGAGCGAAGTTACATAGGAACTGATAGCAAACCCCAGTCCTAACAGAATCGGTCCCAGGCTCATCACGCTCCAGTAAAGCAGGAACGAATTGAGTCCCCTGCGTGATTCTCTAACATCCCAAATCCGGTTAAAGCTGCGCTCGATGTTTACCAGCATTAGAAAAGCGGTAACCAGCAACATGGCTGCACCTACCCAGGTCAGTTTCCTGGCCTGGGTACTGAATTCAGTAAAATAGTTTTCCAGCTGACTGCTGGAGCTAGGCAGCAATCGATCAAAAATCATGGCCTGAATCTGATTGCCAAAAACCTGAAAAGCAGGAAAAGCTGACAGAATAGTAAACAGCATCGTTAACAGTGGTATCACCGCAAACAAGCTCATATAGGTAAGCGCTTTGGCATTTTCCAGGCCTTTATGGCGATTAAAGTTCAAATACACAAAGTGCATGAAATGCCAAAGATCTGTTAAGCGTTCATTTATGCCTGTCATCAATACTTCTATTCCTGTCCGTATAAACCCTATAAGCTATATCCCTTCCCTTGTTTAATCAATTTTTAATGTCTACCATTGCCCGGCATTACAAAGCTTGATCATGTCATTTAGTCTTAGCAGGAAAATTATCATGTCCGATTTCACCATTTACCATAATCCGCGTTGTTCCAAATCCCGGCAGACTCTTGCTCTGCTTGAAGAAAACAATATCCAGCCTGAAATTGTGTTTTATCTGGAAGACACGCCGAGCAAACAACAATTACAGAAGCTGTTACAACTTCTGCATAAAAAACCACGCGATATTCTTCGAACCGGCGAAGAAGCCTATAAAAGTCTGGGCCTGTCGGATACAGAACTGTCAGATGATGACCTGCTTGATGCCATGCTCAGTGAACCAAAACTTATAGAGCGGCCCATTGTTGTTGCCGGTGAAAGAGCGGTATTGGGACGCCCACCGGAAAATGTCCTGGAGCTGATTCAATGAACAAACCCTACATACTTGTACTTTATTACAGCCGTTATGGCGCAGTAGCCAACATGGCTCAATTGATTGCACGGGGAATCGAAAGTGTTGCTGATATGGAAGCCCGGGTTCGAACCGTGCCGGCTGTATCACCTGTTAATGAAGCTACAGAAGCTGAAGTTCCAACTGAAGGTGCTG
>JAYPJO010000086.1:0-2051 GCA_038128465.1 Gammaproteobacteria bacterium | reverse complement strand
GCTGTTTACTGTACAGCCGGGGATTTCTCCGAATGTAGCGGTCTGGCGCTGGGTAGTCCAACACGGTTTGGGAATATGGCTGGAGCCATGAAACACTTTCTTGATGGTACCGGCGCACAATGGATGAGCGGCAGCATGATAGACAAACCTGCTGGCGTCTTTACATCAACAGCCAGCTTGCATGGCGGGCATGAATCCACACTGCTCAGTATGCAGATTCCACTGCTGCATCATGGCATGCTGCTTACCGGAATTCCTTACAGCGAAACTGCGCTGAATACGACAACCACCGGTGGCACTCCTTATGGTCCCAGTCATCTGGCCGGGGATGGCAGTAACCCCATCAGCACCGAAGAGGATGCCTTGTGTCAGGCTTTCGGCAAACGCCTGGCAGAAATAGCTCAGAAACTTAGTTAGTTCACAATGTCAGTAACCCCGGACAAAGCAACATGGACGCGACTGGCTGTCCTAATATGCCTGACCGTCTTAGTGCTTGTCCTGACTCTGGACAATTTTCTTTTCGGTCCGCTCAGCCTTTCACGCTGGCTGGTTCAGATTTTTCCACTGCTGGCCTTTACCCCAGCATTACACAAACAGCATATTCGCGCCTATCAGTGGCTGTGTTTTGTGATCCTCCTCTACTTTATCATGGGAATTCTGAATATATTTACCCCGGGAAAACTAATCACTGGTAGTATGATAACCTGCTGCACTGTGCTGATATTCAGTATTGCTATTGCTTTTATCCATCAGCAGCAGAGTATGAACAGCAAATCGCAAGCTGACCGGGTTTATGAAAACTAAGGTAATTTAACAGGAGATTCGGGTTACCAACATGCTGGCTAAAATATTGAAAGGATTACTCACGGTCTATCGCTGGACACGTCGTATCTGTCTCAATCTGCTTTTTATCACCGTACTGGGGTTTATTCTGCTTGGCCTTTTCAGTTCCGACAGTCTGGATATCCCTGATGGTGCTGCAATGGTCATTATGCCCGTTGGCAACATTGTAGAGGAACGTACAACCCTCAGTTCTTTCAGTGATTTTCTGGGCGGCAATCCGGCTGAAGACGAAGTATTACTGCATGACTTGCTGGACAGTATTGAAATCGCCGGTCGTGATGAGGCCATCAGTTCAATAGTGCTGCGACTGGATTATCTGCAGGGAGCTTCATTAGCACAGTTAAAAGATATCGGAAAAGCCCTGACGGATTTCAAAGACAGTGGCAAATCCGTTTACGCGATTGGTGATAATTTCAACCAGAGCCAGTATTACCTGGCGACATATTCAGATGAAATTCTTCTCAACAGCATGGGCACTGTCAGCCTTGAGGGCATGAGCAGCTACCAGTACTACTATGCTGATGCCATCGAGAAACTCAACGTTAATGTACATATTTTCCGCGTAGGTGAATTCAAGTCTGCGGTCGAGCCCTATGAATTAAATGGTATGTCAGATGCAGCCAGAGAAAACTACAATGAATGGCTTAACCAGAGCTGGCAGTTGTTTATCGATGATCTCAGTCGGGAACGTAACCTGAACCCCACCCAATTGAATGATTATATCAATAATCCGGATCAGCAGCTTGCGCGGTTTAACGGCGACACTGCTGCCATGGCTCTTGATTTTGGCCTGGTTGACCGGATTGAAAGCCGTCCCGATATCCGGGCTTATTTGACAGATCAGCTTGGTGAGAATGAAGAGGGCACCAGTTTTTTGCAGGTGCCCTATGATGCTTATCTCAGAGAACGACAGGTCCCTCTGCCTTCTGCACTGGGTGGCAACCAGGTAGGACTTATTGTTGCCAGTGGCACCATATATGACGGCGAGCAGTCTCCCGGTAGCATTGGCGGTGATACCCTAGCCAGACTGGTACGGCAGGCTAAGAATGATGACAACATTAAAGCCCTGGTGCTTAAAATAAACAGCCCCGGAGGCAGTGCATTTGCCTCTGAAGTGATTCGTGCTGAATTACTGGATTTTAAAGACAGTGGCAAACCCCTGGTAGTGTCCATGGGTGGTGTTGCCGCTTCCGGTGGTTACTGGATAG
>JAYPJO010000085.1:6485-8774 GCA_038128465.1 Gammaproteobacteria bacterium | reverse complement strand
GTTGATACCAGCATAGCTGCCGTTTCCAGACCAATATAACCACCACCAACAATGACAGCCCGATTGCCCGGCTTGATATAGGGTCTGATATTATCCGCATCCTGAATATTGCGTAGGTAAAAAACGTTATCGGCATCGGTACCCGGTAATGGCATGGGTCGGGGTCTGGCACCGGTAGTTAACACCAGCTTGTCATAATCTGGTGTTTCACCATTTGAAAGCAGCAGCGTTTTCTCCTCGCGATTGATCTGTTCAACCCTGCAGCCAAGCTTCATTTCAATATCCATCTTTTCATAAGCTTCGGCATGCCTGATCAGCAACTCATCACTGCTTTTTTCGCCGGCCAGAAAAGTCTTGGATATCGGTGGTCTGTTATAGGGCAGGTATGCTTCATCACCCACTATGGTTATGTCACCTGTCCACCCCTCTTTTCTCATACTGACACAAAGTTCTCCTGCGGCATGACTGGCGCCAACGATAATGCAGTGCTGCTTGTCCACGACTATTCAATACTCCTTTGTTCTTGGGATGGTCTTAATCTGATTACTGTGTACCTGCTCTAGTAAAACACCTGAATGCCATTAGGTACAGCTTATTGGCAGAATCATAAACAATTTGTTAGCTGTTTGCATAAACAGTTAGAATCCTGCTATGCCTTTACCACGTGCCTATCTGATTGATTCCAGTATCTATATTTTTCGTGCCTGGCATACTTACGATGATTCAATCACTGACAGTGCTGGCAATCCCAGTAATGCTATTTTCGGCTTCAGTGATTTCCTGTTCCAGTTGCTCAGGCAAAAACAGCCTGAATACATAGCCTGTGCTTTTGATGCCAGCCAGACTGAATCTTATCGGCGTGAGCTCTATCCGGAATATAAGGCCAACCGCCCTCCTCCGCCGCAAGATCTGGTACATCAGTTTGCCCAATGTCGCTTGTTCTGTCAGGCTGTGGGAATTCCTGAATTCGGTAGCAACCGCTATGAAGCTGATGACATCATTGGCTCTCTGGCCAGTTACTTCAGAGCACAGGGTTTTGCCATCACCATTGTCAGTGCCGATAAGGATCTGACGCAATTAGTGGTTGGTGAAGAAGATGCCTGGTGGGATTTTGCCCGCGGCACAGTGTTGAACAGAAAAGGTGTTGAGAAACATTTTGGTGTCGAGCCGGAACAGATCCCGGATTTGCTGGCTCTGTCCGGAGACAAGGTCGATAATATCCCGGGTATCCCGGGAGTTGGCTATACCACAGCTTCCAGAATCCTGAAAAAGTATTCCTCCATCGACAAGGTTCTGGAAAATATAGACAGTATTGCAGACATGAAATTCCGGGGCGCCTCCCGGGTTCAGGCACTACTGCATGCCCATCAAAATATATTACCACTTAATAAGCTGTTAACTACCGTAGTGTGTGATATGCACTTAGAGGACCACTTGGATGCAGTACTGGATAACCTAAGCTGGCAGGGCATCAATCAAGATATTTTTAACAACCTGACCGAGCAATTGGGCTTAAGTGAAGCCCTGTCAAAACGCTGGCTGAATCTGTAAATACCCAGAACCTAATAAATAACTAATTAAAGAGAATTTTCAAAATAATTAGCAATCATAATAGCTCCCTCTTATTCTGAAGAACGTTATGAGCGATATCTTTTCATGACTTTGAAAAATATTTAGAGGAGCGTTATGAGCGAAGGCAGTACAAGGCAAAAATAAAATTTTATGAGGGAGCTTACAAACAGTAAGTGACCGAATTAAATTTTGCTTTTAACGATGTAATGCCGAGCTCAATAGCTCCTATTCACCTAACTTCCAGCCGGAGGTAATAGGATAACGTCTATCCTTCCCAAACCCCCTTTTCGAAATCCTCACCCCAATCGGCGCCTGCCTGCGTTTGTGCTCATTAATATCAACCAGTCTGATAATTTTTTCCACTGTTTCCTTATCAAAGCCCTGTTCGACAATCTTTTCTGCACTCAAATCTTGCTCGATATAAAGTTCAAGTATCTGATCAAGAACTGGATATGGTGGCAGGTTATCTTCATCCACCTGACCTGGTGCCAGTTCTGCTGATGGCGCTCTTTCAATAACACGTTGCGGGATAACTTCACCGAGAGAATTCCGATACCGTGCCAGTTCATACACCAGCATCTTGGGAACATCTTTTATAACATCAAAGCCCCCCGCCATATCGCCATAAAGAGTAGAGTAACCGACAGCCAACTCACTTTTATTTCCGGTTGTCAGTACCAGCAGGTTTTTCTTGTTGGAGATTGCCATTAGCAATAC
>JAYPJO010000085.1:0-6475 GCA_038128465.1 Gammaproteobacteria bacterium | reverse complement strand
ATCGCTGAGCGCCTCGGAAAAACTGTTATAGATCTCAGCAATCGGGATTACCTGGTAGTTAACGCCCAGCGTCATCGCTTCTTCGCGAGCATCTTCCAGACTCATCTCGGAAGTGTAGGCATAGGGCATCATCACTGCCTGAACCCTGTCCGAACCAAGGGCGTCTGCAGCAATCGCCAGGGTCAGCGCTGAGTCAATACCACCGGAAAGTCCCAGCACTATGCCCGGAAAACCGTTCTTGTTGACATAATCATGCAGCCCAAGAACCAGAGCCTGGTAAATAATCGCCTTGTCATCCGGAATTATGGCGATTTCATTTTCACTGAGAGATAGTTCTCCCTTGTCATCAATACTGCAATCAACCGAGATAAGGGCTTCTTTATACAGTGGAGCCAGTGCAGCCAGATTACCATTTTGACCAATAGCCATAGAGCCACCATCAAAAACCAGTTCGTCCTGTCCGCCAACCTGATTAACGTAAATGACCGGCATCGGGTTTTCGCTGATTCGCTGCCTGATGATGTCCTGACGATCCTGGATTTTATTCATGTGAAAAGGCGATCCATTGATATTGATCATCAGTTTTGCACCTGCTGCTTTGGCCTGTTGCATCGGGTGTTCCTCCCAGAGATCCTCACAAATAGTGAAGGCAACCGGAACATTATTGATTTCGACAACACATGCTGAGTCCCCGGCAGAAAAATATCTCTTTTCATCAAAGACCTGGTAATTTGGCAGACATTGTTTACGATAGGTCGCGATACACTCACCTTCATAAAAAACACCCAGCATGTTGTATAGCCTGCCATCGACTGTACCGGGATACCCGATTACTAGGTAGACTGGCAAACAGGCTTTTTGAATCTCTGCAAACGCAGAGGCTATGCGCTTATCAAGACTGGGTCGCAACAGCAGGTCTTCAGGCGGATAAGCTGTAAGCATCAGTTCAGGAAAAACTATTACATCAGCTGCAAATTCACTTATGCCCTGTTTTGCAGTAGTTAAAAGTTTTTTGGTATTGCCAGGAATGTCGCCTACAAGAGGATTGGCCTGAGCCATTAAAATGCGCATGTTGATAATTTTAAGTGAATTTACTTCAGTAGATATTATTTAGCTGCTGCACTATTGTCTGTTATCCTTAAGGCTTTAGTAAAGCGACTAATAACAACATTTCAATTTAAATTGACAGAGTACAACAATGGGTTTATTCAGACTGCTAACGTTTATTCTTGTCGTTTTGGTTGCCTGGCGCATGATAAAGAATTACCAGGCAAGCCTGGCAAGAAGAAGCAGCCATGCTGAGCCAGAAAAAGTGCTGGTGCGTGAAAAAATAGTTAAATGTGAATTGTGTGATATTCATATTCCGCGTGAAGAAGCCATTGCAGGCAATAGAGATGAAGTTTGGTTTTGCAGCCAGGAGCATAAAAACTCTTTTAAGCAAAAGGATGTCTGATTTCTGATGTCTGCCTCCAGTGTAGTCAGCTTAGATGACAATCGCCGTCAGCAAAACAATCAGATTTTCAATATCTATGGCCTTTACCGCCTGCTTTTATCTTTAATCCTACTGATTTTTTATTTATTTCCTTTCGAACTGACTTTTTTAGGCAGTATTGATTCAGAACTGTTTCTGCGAACCAGCATTTTTTATGTCGTCTTTAATGTTGCCATTATATTCAGGGGGCTGTTACCTAAAATTAAAAGTGCAGAAAAAGCCCAGTATTTAACTGTCACTATCCTGGACATCATTTTGCTGATTACGATCAGTTATAGCTGTGGCGGAGTCAGCACCGGTATGGCTCACCTGGCTATCGTCCCTATTTCTGCAGGTAGTATGCTTTTCCAGTGACGTGACCCAGCTTGACTAATTAGTCGGCTTATCAGCATAAACCCTTAAATTTTAAAGGGTTCTTTGCATATTAGAAATCGAGATTAGACTAAATTTCAGGAAAAAATGTGAACTGCCATGAAAACCGGCTCTCAGACACTGCTAGGATGGTAAAAATGCGAATCAAATCACGCTTCGGAGGCCTGATTGATGGGGATTTCAGGCTATTCGCAGATCGCGAGGCATGGAAAAGGTAATATTTTCTTCAGTTCCGGCCAATTCCTGAAACTGGCCGCCTCCCAGTTCCTGAATTCGCTGTATGACCTCCTGAACCAGGATTTCCGGAGCTGATGCGCCGGCAGTTACGCCCACTTTGTTTTTTCTCTCCAGCCAGCGATCATGAATTTCATCTGCACTATCAATAAGGTAGGCTTCACTTCCACTGCGCTCTGCCAGCTCTTTCAACCGATTAGAATTGGAGCTGTTTGGCGAACCCACTACCAGGACTAGATCACACTCCAGAGCAAGTTGCTTGACAGCATCCTGGCGGTTTTGGGTGGCATAGCAAATGTCTTTTTTGCGCGGCCCCTGAATTTCAGGAAAACGTTTTTTCAGCGCATCAATAATTCTCGATGTATCATCCATGGACAGGGTGGTTTGAGTTACGTAAGCAAGCTGATTCGGGTTATTGACCTGTAAGCGATTGACATCAGCTTCAGATTCAACCAGGTAAATTTGACCACCAGCACTTTTATCATACTGGCCCATTGTGCCTTCAACCTCCGGATGAAAGGCATGACCTATCAGGATACATTCCTGGCCATTGCGACTGTATCTCATGACTTCCATGTGAACCTTGGTCACCAGTGGACAGGTGGCATCAAATACGCGAACTCCCAGTGATTCGGCCTCTTCTTTCACTGCTCTGGAAACACCATGAGCCGAAAAAATCACTATTGGTGCATCTGCTTTATCGCTCAACGGCACATCTGAAAGTTCATCGACAAAAACTGCTCCGCGTAATCGAAGTCTTTCAACAACAAACTTGTTATGCACAACTTCGTGCCTGACATAAATGGGAGCGCCATAGATATCCAGTGCGCGATTGACAATATCGATGGCACGATCCACGCCGGCACAAAACCCTCTGGGATTTGCCAGTTTGATTTCTCTTGTTGCGACAGCCATAGACATAGGCAGATTTTACCCCAAGTGAGTTTAAATTGGCGTAACCGCTTTAATTTCAACGGTAAAAAGGATATTGAGGCCAGCCAGCGGATGGTTAAAATCAATAATAACTTCATCAGCATTGAAATCCCTGACCACCCCGGCCTGTTCATTGCCACCGACATCCGAAAAATTAATCATCAGTCCTTTTGCCAGGACCAGGTCAGCCGGAAACTGATAAGCAGGATATGCTCTGATGTTATCCTCGTTACTGTGTCCAAAAGCCTGTTCGGCTTTGATAGTGAGAGTTTTTTTATCCCCGGCTTTCATCCCCAGCATGCTATGTTCAAAACCAGGTAATAAATTGCCATCACCAAATTCGAAACTTACGGCAGTTTTGTCAAAATTTGAATCTATGATGGCAGCCGGATCATCCTCTGGTGCCAGTGAAAAATGCAGGCTTATACGTTTACCCGGGCTTATTTCATCAGCCGCATAATGCTGATCCGGATGTTCGCTTGCTTGTGTTGCGGTGAGCTCATCATCCAGATTTCGAACATTGAGCAAATTATTCTCAGTTTCTCCGGCAGGCCTACTCATTATCATCCGACCTGTTTTCGACAGAATTGACCTCATCGCCACCAGACTGAATTTCAGGCCTGTTTCTGAATATATCGAATATCATCAGACAAGCCCCGATAAACACTGATGAATCTGCAATATTAAACGTCGCAAAACGAAGGCTTTGGTAATAAATACTAATAAAATCAACCACATAGCCATTAAATATCCGATCGTATAAATTACCCAGGGCGCCACCCAGTATTAAACAGAGAGCCACAGCTGCCAGCTTTTCTTCCTTTGGTAACTTTATGATCCAGACCACCAGTAAGACGCTGATCACCGAAGAGAAAGTGGTCAGCAGCCAGCGTTGCCAGCCACCGGCATCATTTAAAAAACTGAAGGCTGCCCCGGAGTTGTAGGCCAGCAGCAAATCAAAACCGGGAAATACCGTAACCGGCTGGCCATAATTCAAATAGGTGTTGCACAGATATTTAGTCAGCTGATCCAGAATAAAGACCAGCATGGAAACGGATAGTAAAACAGGTGTACTTAATCGATGACTCTGTTCAGTTGGCATGACTTAACCTGTGGTAGTCCTTTTTATTACTGCCGGCTTCAAGACCAGGAAACAGAGTAAAGTAATGCTCTGCCTGCTCAACATCATCAGCAATTTGATCTTTCAGTTCTTCCAGGCTTGAAAACTTTTCCTGGTCTCTTATTTTTTTATGAAAGCTGAGGGTCAGTTTTTTGCCATAAATATTTTCATCAAATTCAAGCAAATAAACTTCAGCGGTTAAATCATGCTGGCCTTCTATGCTTGGCTTATAACCAATACTGGCAACACCTTTAATGGAACGTTGTCCGAGCTGTACGGTGGCTATAAAAACTCCTTCCAATGCCAGTCTGTTAATCCCAGTTTTGAGATTGGCTGTGGGGTAACCCAGTTCTCGTCCCAGTTGTTCACCTCTGACGACCTCTCCACTGAGGTAATAAGGTCGTCCCAGTAATGACCTGACATAATCACAGTCACCGGCTTCCAGTTTTTCTCTGAGCAAGGTAGAACTGACTCGTTGGCCATCGATCAGGCAGGCTTCAGCTGCTTCTATAGTAAACCCCAGCTTTTCTCCCTGCTTTTTCAGCAAACTGAAATCCCCTTCGCGATTCCTGCCAAAATGGAAGTCATCACCAATTACCAGTGCCTTCACACCCATCCCGCGATGCAATATATCCTGAATGAAATCCAGCGGAGCCAGCTCACTCAGTTGCTGATCAAAGGTCATTTTATAAACCAGATCTATGCCAAGACTTTCCAGAAAAGTGAGTTTGTCTTCAAATGACAGTAAGCGGGCCGGTGCTTTATCCCCGGCAAAAAATTCTTCAGGCTGGGGTTCACTTAAAATCACCAGCGAAGGCAGATTCATATCAACAGCAATCTCCTTCAAGCGCTGCAATATCTGTTGATGCCCTAGATGCATACCATCATATTTACCGATGGTTAATACACAATTCGGATTTGCTGAATTTAAGCTGTGGAGATTGTCAAAAACTTGCATGGGTAATCATTTAGTCAGGGGCATATGATTATATAAATATTTGTCTGTGCTGTCTTTTCATGAATAGTAGACTGAATTAGTGCCTGAAATCCCGTGGACGTACACCAACAACCATCAGCGCCAGACCATACCAGAACACTCCGCCAAAACAGAGAAACGCCAGATTACCAACTCTGGTCATAATGTCCCAGCTTAACCACTGCTCAGTTGTGACATTGAAAAATTGCAGAAACACCAGCATCAGCACATTGGCAAGGCAAACCTGGAGTATCAGCTTTATAAGTTTCTGCCGCAGGTTGAATAATTTCAGCCTGATCAATCCCATTAACAACAATCCGGCATTCACCCAGGATGAAAATGCTGTCGCGATGGCCAGACCAATATGAGCCAGAGGCAAAATAAGAATCAGGTTCATCACCATATTACTTATCATAGCGATAATGCCGTAACGCACCGGCGTTTTGGTATCCTGCCTCGAGAAATAAGCACTGGCTAGCACCTTTATCGCCATAAAGGCCAGTAAACCAAAGGCATAGGCCTGTAACGCTTTGGCAGTCGGCAATACCGATTCCGGACTGAATTCTCCGCGTTGGTAGATCGTCACCACCAGTGGCTCAGCCAGAGCAATCAACGCAACACTGGCAGGCAAGGCAATCAGCAATATACAACGCAGACCCCAATCCAGCGTTTCCCTGAACTTGTCGACAGATTCCTCCGCATGCTTTCTGGAAAGACTCGGCAGGATAACCGTTGCGATAGCCACTGCAAAAACACCCAGTGGCAGGTACATAATGCGATCAGCATAATACAGCCAGCTGACACTGCCATCGCCATCTATAGAGGTGGCCAGAACAGTATCTACCAGTAAATTGATTTGCCCAACAGAAACCGAAAACATAACCGGCAGCATCAGCGTAATAACCTGAGTAACACCTTCATGTCGTGGTTTTAGTCTGGGTCGCGGCAACAATTTTAAATGGCTTAGAAAAGGCAACTGGAACAAGAGCTGTATAATTCCGGCCATTATCACGCCCCAGGCAATAGCAATGACCGGTTCGGCAAACAGAGGACTTAGCCAGACAGCACAGGCTATCAGTGAGATATTCAGAAATACGGGCGTTACAGCCGGCACGGCAAAACGGTTATAGGTGTTCAGAATACCACCGGCAAAACCGGTCAGTGATATCAGCAATATATAGGGGAAAGTGATCTGCAGCATATCCACCAGCAGCGAAAACTTGGCCCTGTCATCCAGATATCCCGGTGCGAAAATTCCAGCCAGGATAGGTGCACCCAGAACACCTACAATACTGACGATAAACAGGATTGATGATAGCCGTCCGGCAACATGATCAATAAAATGTTT
>JAYPJO010000084.1:7812-8863 GCA_038128465.1 Gammaproteobacteria bacterium | reverse complement strand
CATTATTGCCGAGTGTGGTGTGTCATGCAGTTGTGCTACCTGTCATTGATATATTGGTGATGCATGGTTAGACAAAGTACCCCCAGCCAGTGAAATGGAGAAAGATATGCTGGAATGTGTGTTAGAGCCTCAGGAAAACAGCCGTCTAAGTTGCCAGATTAATGTAAGCGATGAGCTTGATGGCATTGTTATTAAACTGCCAGAGTCACAATATTAAATTTTTTTTAAAAAAGGGGAACTTAAAGTCTGTTATGTGTTCCAACAATATGTGCAGGGAATAATAGAGCACACCCCCTTTTCTTGATTTTTTTTACAAAAGAACCCGTTAGTCACCCACTAACGGGTTTTTTTGTGAGCTTCTTAACATTTCAGCAGAAATGAAATGTCTAAAATTCCTTCAAAAGTTGCCAGATAAAGTAGCTACACGATGGAATATCCATATAATCCAAACAAATCAGAACTTCCACCCAGGGTTGATCTGAGCAGACCTCAGCCTTCTTCTGAAGCCTTGCAGGATCTGATTGATATTCTTAAGCAGAACTATGTGAGTGATTGTCCGGATTGCAAGGGGACCGGTTACTCTTTCAATAACCGTGTCTGTGAGCCCTGCAAGGGTCTTGGTAAAAGCCTCGATAAACGCTGAAGCCAGTATATCTATTCGCCTTTCAGTTCTTCTGCAGTGTCGATGTCCTTGATTATTCCCCAGTCCTTACAATCCAAAAAATGTATCTCGGTTGCATGCTGCTGAAGTAATTCACGTGCTCCCTTGTCTCCACGTAGTTTTGCCAGCTCTGCAAAATAGCGGGACTGAAAACCAACAGGATTGCCACTTCTGCCCTGACAGCGAGGCCTGACTATTCCATATGTATTCAGTGCCTGCTGGATGGCGTGATATGTGCTGCTCTGGACAAATGGCATATCAGCCAGTGCAATAACAACCGCTTGCCAATTCTGTATCAAGGGGACAGCAGCAGCCAGCGAATGTCCCAAACCTTTGGCAGCTTCCCTGGCTATACAGAGTGTCCAGTTATCTTGATAACGTTTTTCCAGT
>JAYPJO010000084.1:6144-7802 GCA_038128465.1 Gammaproteobacteria bacterium | reverse complement strand
ATGTAAAACCAGAACGCGCTTATGAAAACTGGCTGGTATATTTTTCAGAGTGGCATCAAGTAAAGTATTTCCGCTAGTCAGTAAAGCCTGACGTTTATCAGATTGAAAGCGTTTTGAATAACCGGCCGCCAGCACCATGATGCCAATGTCGTCAGCTTTGATGTCAGCCACGATTTTGCTTACGTAACAACGTGAGTTCAGACAGAATAGAGAGTGCTATTTCAGGAGGGGTTTTACTACCTATATCCAGGCCAACCGGGGCGTGCAGGCGCTCAATCTGATCAGTACTGAGATCAAGTAACTGTAATCGCTCCTTGCGTTTTTCAGTAGTTCTGGCTGATCCCATGGCACCGACATAAAAAGCATCCATCGTCAGAGCCTCCATCATGGCCATATCATCTATTCTGGGATCGTGACATAAAGCAACAATGGCAGTCTGCTGGTCCACCTGTTTGCTGCGTAACCAGTCATCCGGCATGGCACTGGATAACTCGAGATCCTGGTTTGGAAAGCTTGCGATGAGTTCCGGTCGGGGGTCACAAATCGCCACTTCATAGTCCAGGCCCTGAGCCATTTCACTCAGATAGTATGCCACCTGTACTGCGCCTATCAGTAACAGCTGAAAACTTGGGCCATAACTGTGGTGTATCACATTGTCATTGATTGTCAGAGCACCGACATGATCGTTATGCTGCAGGCTGGTTTGCCCGGAATCCAGATCAACGATACGGGTGACCGGTTTTCTGGTTGCAACCGATTGCGCCAGTTCCTGGTATATCACACTGGCGCTGGCATTCAGGGGTTCGATTACGACTTCCAGACGGCCGCCACAGGGCAGGCCCAGTTTGAAGACATCTTCTGCGCTGACACCGTAACTGATTTTTTCCGGTTTATCCTGGGCCAGTTTGCCATTTAAGATGTCTTCACGTAGGTCATCTTCCACACAACCGCCAGACAGCGACCCACAATACTCACCATTTTCGTTGCAGGCCAGTAAAGAGCCAACCGGACGTGGCGAAGATCCAAATGTTGAAATGATGGTACATAACCAGCACTGCTTACCGTTCTCCAGCCACTGGCAGAGTTGGGCAATCACCTGTTGATCCATACTGTTCATAAGATGGCTTTCATAATGTCATGGAGTTGCGGAGTATAGCAGAGTAATTTGTTATGCTTGACCAACAAAGGATCTAAGGTTCCGAACGGAACTTATTGGTAGTGACTATGAAATTCAGACCATGTATTGATTTGCACCAGGGTAATGTCGTGCAGATTATCGGGGGTAGCCTCCAGGAGAGCGATAACTCTTCTCTGCAGATAAATTTCAGCAGCGACCGCTCAGCCGCAGAGTTTGCCAATCTTTACCTGCAGGATGGCTTGACCGGAGGGCATGTGATTTCGCTGGGGCCTGGTAATCAGGAAGCCGCTATATCTGCATTAAAAGCTTTCCCTGGAGGCATGCAATACGGCGGTGGTGTTAATCCGGAAAATGCTGCGGAATATCTGGATGCCGGTGCCAGTCATGTCATCGTTACCTCCTATGTTTTTGCCAATGGCAAAATTGATCTGGACAGACTGGATCAACTGCTAAAGGTAACAGGCCGAGACAAACTGGTTGTGGATCTGAGTTGTCGCCAGCGGGATGGGGAGTATTATGT
>JAYPJO010000084.1:0-6134 GCA_038128465.1 Gammaproteobacteria bacterium | reverse complement strand
GCTGGAGACACTGTCGATTTATTGCGCAGAGTTTTTGGTGCATAGTGTTGATGTTGAGGGCAAACAACAGGGGATTGAAGAAGATTTAATCAGCCAGTTGGGTATGTATTCACCCTTACCAGTGACTTATGCCGGCGGGGTTAAAAAATTAAGTGACCTTGAACTGGTCAAGGCACTTGGCCAGGATCGTGTTGATCTAACCATTGGCAGCGCGTTGGATATCTTTGGAGGCAAGGTGTCCTACGATGATGTACTGCAATGGGTCAAAAATAACGAATAGTTAACGGAATAAAAACTTTACTCTGAGGGCAGAGGTTTTTAAACAGTCCTGGCTGGCGGCAAAAGGCTCTCTATTGGCGCTGAGGGCTCTCTACGGGCTGAGGGCTCTCTACGGGCTGAGGGCTCTTGTATAACTCTTCCAGGCTGATACTTTTGTTGCTTTGCAGGATCAAACGGGCATGTCTGCGATTGAACAGACCCGGATTACTGATGCCACAGGAGTTGGCGATGTAATACAGTTCCTTGATCATGTTTTTCTGATAAAAAGCGACACGTTCACATTTGTCTTTGACAACAAGGCCGCGCTGAAGACCTTTATCGTGGGTTGTAATACCGGTGGGACAGGTATTTTTATTACATTGCATGGCCTGGATACACCCCAGTGAAAACATAAATCCCCTGGCAGAAACGACACTGTCGGCTCCGGCACATAAGGCCCAGGCAACATCAGCCGGATTGATGAGTTTGCCGGATGCAATGACCCTGATCCGATCGCGCAAACCAAATTCGATGAGTTTGTCGACAAGCACCGGCAGGGTTTCCTGGATATCCAGTCCCATGTCATCTATCAGCGTGAGAGGAGCTGCGCCAGTACCACCGTCTCCACTATCAACAGTAATGAAATCAGGAGCAAATTCTTCGCCGCGTTCATTGACGGTTGCCAGTAATTCATTCAGCCAGAATCCATCACCCAGTACAGCCTTGAAACCAACCGGTTTGCCGGTAATATTTCGGATCGTATGTATCTTATCCAGCAGGTCATTGTCGTTATTTATATCAACATGACGATTTGGGCTATTCGATGTCTGGCCAACAGGTATCTGGCGTATTCTGGCTATCTCTTCAGTTACTTTGGCGCCTGGCAGGATGCCACCCTTACCAGGTTTGGCCCCCTGACTTAATTTCAGCTCGAACATTTTCACCTGATCATGTTCGGCAATAGCACGAAGGCGTTCATGGCAAAATTCACCCTGTTCATTTCTGACACCATAATTTGCTGTGCCGATTTGAAAAACAATATCGCAGCCACCCTGCAGGTGCCATTCACTTAGGCCGCCCTCACCGGTGTTAAGCCAGCACCCGGCGATTTTGGCGCCTTTGGAAAGTGACTGCACGGCCGGTTTTGAGATGGCTCCGTAACTCATACCGGAAATATTGAACAGGGATGAGGTGGTATAAGGTTGCTTGCAAGTCGCACCAAACGTAATGGGTTCTACAGGTGTTTTTTCTTCATCAAGCACCGGATAGGGCGAGTTGATAAAAAGAATATTGCCCGGCTTGGCGATGTCGTAGGTAGAACCAAAAGCCTGAGTATTATGCAGGTTTTTTGCAGCACGATAGACCCAGGAACGCTGTGCCCTGTTAAAAGGCATTTCTTCCCGGTCCATGGAAAAGAAATACTGCCGGAAAAATTCACCCAGATTTTCAAACAGGTAACGGAATCGCCCCAGTAATGGATAATTGCGGCGAATTGTATGTCTGGTTTGGAAAACATCAATAATATAGAGAACAGAAGCAACAACCAGAATCAGCGTTATGATGAAGACGAAAATGTTTGACAGGAGTGTTGCCAGAGGAGCCAGGAAACGATCTGCAATTTCAAAAATACTGTCCACGACCTTACCTTTATATCTTATCCCCGCCAGATGATACTCAGTACTTTCAGATTCATCCAGATATCACGGTGATTCAGTCAGAATTTTTTTATTCAGCCACTATTAAGAGTACAGGTGTTTTAATTTATTACAAGGAAATACAGTAGGCGATACTTGGACTTTAGGCCATAATGCCATTCAATAAAATTCACTGGAATTGAGTTAGCGGATACATGCTGGAACTGATATTGGCCTCAGCGTCCCCCAGAAGGTTGAACATACTGGAAGCACTGGGTATACGATGTGAGGTATCACCTCAGGATATTGATGAAAGTGCGCTACCAGGCGAGCAGGCTGATGTGCTGGTCGAGCGACTGGCTAAAACAAAAGCCAGGGCGGCTGTTACAGTAATAAGTGAAACCGATCACAGACTGGTTTTAGGCGCTGACACTATAGTCGTCTGTGAAGGCAGAATTCTGGGTAAACCAGAGCATAAAGACGATGGCCTTGCCATGTTAAGATTACTGTCAGGTCGTACCCATCAGGTATTAACAGCAGTATGCGTGATGAGTCACGAAAAACAAGCTGAAACAATGTCTGTTAGCACGGTCAGTTTTGCCAGTTTAAGTGAAGCAGAAATTGAAGCCTACTGGCAAAGTGGTGAACCTGCGGGAAAAGCGGGTGCCTATGCTATACAGGGTCTGGGAGCCATGTTTGTGAATGATATACAAGGGAGTTATAGCGGGATTGTTGGCTTGCCAATTTTTGAAACAGCTAATTTACTGAAAATTTTCGGCATTGATGTCACGACCATTTTGCAAAAACAGTGATGGGAAATACAGACAATAATCTGCAGAACCAGCAAACTGAAAGTCCTGACAGTTCTGCTGTCAGACCCGTTAAAAGCTGGCTAAGCTACCTGCGTTTACATTGCAGTATGATTTTGTTGCTGGTGCTGGTAATCATAGCCGGTTACCTTGCTAGCGGGCGTCTGCTGATGTCGATGGTCAGCACCCAGAAAGACTGGTTACAGGAAAATCTGATTAATGCCCTGGGGATTGAACTCACCATTGGTGAAGTCGAGGGTGCCTGGTTTGGTTTCAGTCCCATCATCAGGCTGTATGATCTGGAGATAAATCAGGACCAGTCAAGCGATGTGTTGCACAGCCTGAGGGAGCTTGATGTCACCCTCGATATTCCGCGCAGTTTGTGGCAGCGCGAATTTATTATTAATCGAATAATTATAGATCAGATGGCACTGCAACTGGTTGAAGATGAAGCAGGTGTCTGGGGGTTGTCCGGCTTTGCAACAGAAGGTGACAGCGATCTGGAGCCTATGCTGAATACGCTGTTTAATACTTCCCGGCTGCAGATATCAGAAGCGCAATTAAAGTTGGATGCCGCAAATGGCATTAGCAGCGAAATTAATAATATATACCTGGATATTCAAAATCAGGAATCGGACCATCAGGTTCAATTACAGTTTCGTCTCAACAATCAGATAAGTCCGGTGCAGATGTCCGTCAGACTGGTCGGCGACCCACTGGCGACTTATACAGCATCTGCCTACCTGGATTTTGATAATCTGGATTTAGCTTCTGTGCTTGCAGAACTGCCATCAGATCAGTTCTCTCTGACAGCCCTGGAAAGCTCAGGCCAGTTATGGGCTGAGTTTGATAATCAGGGCATAAATGAAGTTCAAAGCAGCCTGCGCGAAGTGAACGTATCCGGAATTTTTACCGAGTCAGCCCAGGCTATTCAGCTCAGCAGCGGCAGCGCTGATTTAACAGCGGTTCAGACGACTGATAATGACTGGTCGCTTTGGGCACAAAATCTGGAATTTGACTTTTTCAATCGTCCCTGGGAGTCAGGTGACTTTTTTATACAGCTGAACCTGCAAAATGAAACTACTGCTATGGACATTTATGGTGAGTCGGTTGATCTTGCCATCGTCACTGACATGCTGGATGTTGTAAATCTTTCAGATTATTTGCGGCAGATACTGGATGACCTGAATCCACAGGGGCATCTACGCAACCTGCGCTTACAAACTGATTTAAGTGGTGACTATCCGGGAATGTTTTCGCTGCAGGCAAATCTCGATGATGTGGCTGTCGATGCCTGGGGGCAGGCACCTTCCGGCAGTGGTATTTTTGGTTATCTTGAGGCCGACCAGCGTTCAGGCTTTGTAGAGCTGGACTCTACTGATTTTACGATCCATTTACCTGAAATTTTTCAAGACAGCTGGCATTACAACTATATTAACAGTCGTGTGTACTGGGATGTTGACGACAAGATCAGGGTATCCAGCGATATCATCGATGTTCAGAATGAGCAGCTGCATGGCCGGGTGCAGTTTGAACTGGAAAACCAGCTAGATGATGAAGGCCGATGGGATACTGATCTGACATTACTAGTGGGTGTGCTGGATTTTGATGCCAGCTACAAGTCCCGATATCTGCCCACACTGAGTACTATCCGTGGAACCATGAACTATATTGATGATGCGGTACTGTCTGGAACTGTGCATGACAGTGCATTTGTGTTTCGGGGAAAAACCACCAACCTGAGCAGCTCATATCAACGAAACGTACAGACTTATTACCAGGTTGAAAATGCCAGTGTCCGTTATCTGAACGACTGGCCGGTTCTGGAAAATATCTATGGCTTTGTCACAGTCGATAACAATGATGTCGATGTCAGTTCTTCAAGTGCGGTCATGGCCGGGATGACACTGGGTCCGACAAAATCAGAAATCAGACCCATAACCGGAGCTGCCGGATCATGGTTGGCATTAGTAACTGAAGCTATGCCAGATGGAAATACGGGTCTGAGTTTCATTCGGGAATCGCCGATCAGAGATTTTGTTGGGCCCTATCTGGACAGCTGGTTGCTGGAGGGTGATGTTGCCCTGGAAGTACAGCTGGGTATCCCCTTGAATAACCCCCAACTTGAGAATGATATCAATGTTCAAGCCATTACCATGGGTAATACTTTGACCATTCCTGAGTATGACCTTGTTTTTTCCGGTATACGCGGTCCGCTGAATTTTTCCAGTATTAATGGTTTGCAGGCCGATGGCCTGAGTGCCAGCCTGTTTGGTTTTCCCATCGCTACCCGGATTGATACCAGCGAAGAGGGCATTGTGATTACCGGTAACGGGCGTGTGTCCAAAGCGGCATTGCAACAATGGTCTCTACAACCGGAATTTATCAAAACACTGCTGGATTATAGTGAAGGAGAATTGAGTTACACCGGTGATCTGATCATTTTCAATGAATTGCAACCGGACGATACACGCAGTGAACTGATGATTTCTTCAGATTTGCTGGGTATGGCGTTTGCCTTGCCACAGCCATTTGATAAAGGCATTGAAGAAGCCGCTCCTTTACAGCTCAACCTGGATTTCGCAGAAGGTCTGGATTCTGTTGCTGTCAATTTCAGAGACCAGGTCAGTGGAGAATTGAATTTTCTGGACAACGAATTTTACGGGGGTGAGATAAATTTTGGTGCCCGAAATCAGGAATTTACCGTTCGTCAACTGGATGAAACCGCTGGCTTGCTGGTCAGGGGCGAGGTCAGTGATTTCAATTTCCAGGAGTGGCAGGAAATCGCTGACAGTTTTTCTTCTGAAGACGGGCAACCTGCTTCTGAACTGGTTCGTCTGGTTGATGTGCGCATTGGTAATTTAAATGCTTTTGGAATCGATTTGCCTGCCGTGGATACTGTACTGGCTAGGCAGGGTCCGGCCTGGGATCTCTATCTTGAAAATGACATGCTGCAGGGAAATTTCCTGATTCCTGATGCAGCCATAGATCCTTATGAAATAGAACTCAGTTATCTCAGGCTGCCCCGTGATGAAGAGGAAGAAGATATTGAGGGTGAAACACCTGAAGAAGATGTGGACCCTTTCGCTGATGTAAATCCGGCAGAATTACCGGCCATAAATTTCCGCACTGAGGAGTTCAGCTTGGGTGAGGGTAACCTGGGGGCCTGGCAATTCCAGTTAAGGAATAATGCCAGAGGGGCCACAATTTCTGAGTTGAGCATGTTATCGCAAGCGGCTGCGATAACCGATTTATCCAGGCAGTCAGGAGCAACACTGGATTGGGAATACAGTGATGGCGTTCACCGTAGTAATTTTAATGGCGTGTTCAGTTCCGGAGATCTGGCAGTGGTCCTGCCCAATTTTGGTTATGCAGCACTGTTGCAAAGCGAGTCTTCAAGCTTTGTCAGTAACATTGACTGGTCTGGTTCACC